>JAAWNF010000068.1 GCA_022798795.1 Bacilli bacterium | reverse complement strand
ATTTTTATCTTCAAATGCCTTATTAAGCATATCATTTATTTGTTCTAAATTAGGTGATTTAGAAGTATTGTAAGATATTACTCTTACGGAACACATATACCGTATTATTTTAAAACACTAGATATAATCAATTTTGATTACAAAATAAATACCAATATCACTATTGGTACACAGTCAGAACAAGAAAAAGTCCATATTGATAAATTAGATATAACTTTATCATTAGGACTTTAAATAGCATATTTCAAATTTAAACAATAATTGTTGAATAAAGATAGCTTAACAATGATATGAACCCCGTTTGTTGGACAAAAGAAACGGGGTTCATATCATAAAAAGTCTATTTTTTATTATAAATAATCATATGTATTTTATTTGATGACTGTTATATATCGTTTTAGAACAAAGGTCAAAATTTTAACTGACCTGCAGTTCTTCCATATATTTTTTTACTCCCTCAAACATGATATTGATACTTGCATTTATATCTCTTTCATTTTGACTATCACACTTCCTACATTCTTTATAAAAGAAAAAATAAGCACAGAAAAGTGCTTATTTTACGACTAGTTCAATTCTATATCTAGCTTCTGTATTTACTCTTAAAGAGTAATTTTTACCATTTAATGTTGTTGTTGCAGTTATAGTTTTTCCAAAAATATCATTCAATTCTGCAAAATCACTAATGTTAGCAGAATTGGCCACATAAATAATATAAGTTCCTTTTTCTAAAGATGCAATATCAATGGAAGCTTCAAACCAAGCTTTTGTCTTATCAAATCCATCTGAAACTCTAAGACTAATTGGATAATCCCCATTTGTAATTGTTAAAGCTGGTGTACTATTTATATCATATGTATCAATGTTTTCCAAAATGATTGTTCTTCCAATAGAAGCATTCACTGCATAATCCCCATTTACATTATGGGCAAATCCTTTTATTTTTAATTGTGTTCCCTCAAAAGAAATATTAGAATATCCAGTTATCATATTATCTAGTGGGTCATTATTTTTTGGAGCAATCACTTGGTTCCTAACAAAGAACTCCATTGGAACTGTTTTTAAATAGTAATTATTTCGAATCCATATTTGTTTTTCGTTTAAAATACGACTACTAATCATGCTTTTTCCAAACATATTACGAACTAATTTTCTTGTATAAAGATTTCCTGATTTGGCTACAATATAGGCTTTATAGTCACCTACTTCTAATGCTTTTAATGAAATGTTTCCCCTAAACCAAGAATATGTTTTATCTACTCCATTTACTTTTCCAATAATAAAAGGCATGGCATTTTCATTTAGAATTCTATCAATTGGAATTTTTGTAATCTCTTTTGTATTCAAGTTCTCAAATTCAATTTCATATGTAACATTACTATTTTTATCCATTTGTATTCCATTAATCGTACTATATCCAGTTATTTCAATTCCTGCATCAGACGACTCCAAATTGTGAAAATAGAATTCTCCCTCAGTTTCTATATACTGAATTTCATCATTTTTTTCATATTGCGCTACATAAGTTGTATCTTTTGTAGCTACAGTCAAACTTGGAGACCATCCTATAAAAGTATATCCTTCTAAAGTAGGAATTTCAGGAGCAGGTAATTCTCCAATATTAACTTCCAATTTTTTTGTTTTTGTTTGGTCTATAAAATGCCCTTTCCCAGCATCAAATGTGATTACGTGTGTTTTTATAATTGGTTCCCATACTGCATTATAAGTAACATTTTCAGTAGCGGCAACAATTTCTTTATCCCAACCTTTAAATATATATCCTTCTCTTGATGGAGTATTAATTTCTGGAATTACATATTCCTCCACTGTTAAAGATTTTGTACTGGTAATATTGTCTGTAAACTTTCCTCCATTTGGATTAAAGCGAACTGTATATCTATTTTTTTCATTTTTTCCTGCTCTTACAAATCCAATATAAGAAGAATGAATATATGCAATATTATGGTCAAAGTTGTATTCCCCTTGGTCTTGTACGATTCCCGTTTTTGTACTATTCAATGTTGGGTCTGATTGGATTTTATACCAAATGTTGTTTCCGTTTATTTCACTGCCAGTAACTGTTCCTAATATTGTTACTGCATAACTTGTAGAATTACCTGTTGTATAAAGTGTGACACTATCATTTGTTGGAACTGCTTTTATTGGAAAACTTTCGTTTGATGTTTTTATTCCAATACTATACTTTCCGTAATCTTGTAAACTATATTTTTTATCAAAATAATAATAGTTTTGGGCTGCTTTCTCTCCCCAATATGGGTCTGAAGCATATTTTACATTCATCCCCGATGACTTATCTCCTAAATTTCCGCCATAATATCTTCCAGTATGACATTTACTGCTAGTACCATTTCCATTTACTGTATATCCATCACAAGGGTCTAAGTACCCTTCTGATATAAATTTTTTAGCATGAGCAAAAATACTTTGTGAAACAGAAACATATCCGTCCGCACTAGCTCCTGGCGCAGAGTCGTAAGCACTGTGTCCAAACAAATTGTTTTTATTTACTGCTATATTAGAAGTTCCATTACTCGATTCATTTTTTGCAGTTCCAAGCATCATAATTGCATTCGCACCAAATTCATTTTGATATTGAATGAATGATGTTTCTTCCCCAAACAATTGAGACTGTCCTACAGTAACAGGATGGCTTGTTGGTTTGGATGTATAAGCACTAAAATCTTGTTTTATTTGTGCACCTGTATAATTCGATATAGAGCGATGTGACAAGAATTGATAATAATTATAATATGGATTATTTGGATTAATGGAACTTGTTCTTACTCCATTTTTGTAATCTCGCATCATGGCACGATATCCTTCTAAACTATCTGGGTAAAAATAATGTCCATCATAACTTAAATAATTTGTTTTGTCTGCCATTCCATGAGGTCTTTCTTGACCTAATATTACAGTTCCAACAGATCCATACTCTCTCACATTAAGTGCGATATAATGTCTTAACTCCCAAGCATCTGTATAAATCATACTATAAACTGAGGTAAAGAAAGAAGTATAAGTTGAACTATTCATATTTAAAACTTCTACTTCACTTGCGTTTACCCAACCAATAACGCCAGCCTGCATAAATCGCACTTGTGTTCCGTCTTCATTTGTTCCTAAAAAGGCTGCATCTGCACCATAATAACCATTGGTATAGCCCTGTCTTCCATTAAATTCAATTGTATAATTTGTAGTTACACCTAAGGAAGCTTTTGTTCTAAAATTCACCAATGCATAAGTAGCATAGGCAACTCTTCCATCTGCATAAATCACTACATTGTTATTTGGGTCCTCTTTTTCTTTTTCTAATGCCAATATATATGCATCTTTATAATTTCCTGCACTTAATACTAAATTGTTTCCAGAAGCATTTTCTACATAAACTTCATAAACAGCTGCTGCACTTGTATGAAAAGATGGTGCAAAAAAACAAAATAGCAATAAAGCCACTGAAAATAAGTAAATTATTTTTTTCACACTATCACCTTACCTTTTTCATAGTACATTATATCAAATTTTGTCGTTTTTGTATAGATGGACAAGATAAAACTGTAAAGTAAAGGGAGAACCTTAATCCTAAGAGTCCTCCCTCTTGTACTTTCGTACACTTCATTATATGCAAATTTGAAAAGAAATTGACAATCATAATAAACATAATACAATATTTTCAATCAGGATACAAAGAGCCATTGCGAATGTAAAGGATAAAAAAATAGGGATTTAAAATTAAAAATAGAGTTTAAAAATCCTCAAAAAAGAAATACAAGAAAAAAGCTCCAAAGAGCTTTTTTTCTACATCATATTTTCTAACTGTTTATCTGCTTTTTTTGCTACCTTATTCATAGCCTTTTCCATTTTTTTCATTACTGGTTTATTGTATTTCTGATACATCAAAACAGCTCCTGCACCTAATCCCATAAGTGCCATATCTTTCATTTTCATAAATCTCACCTCTTAGCTAGAACCTATGATTTCCGTATAGATTTTCTCTATACAATGTTATTTTCTCCTATTTCTTCTACTTTATTCAAACATTCTTTTAATTTTTGACATAAATTTGATTTTCTTTCTCGTTCCGCTTCGTGAGCAACACTATATAAAAAGGCATCTGGTTCCCCAAGTAAAATTAACTTTCGTTTTGCCCTTGTAACTCCAGTATAAATCAATTTGCGATAAAGCATTCTTCGGTAGCCAGAGCTAACTGGCATTACAACAATTTCAAACTCACTCCCCTGCGATTTATGAATGCTTATAATAAATCCATGCTTGATTTTATTAAAATCTTTCGGGACATATTTTACAATATTGCCATCATAATCAACATAAATTTCATTTTTTCCACTTTTGCTCGTGTTGGCGTACACGATACGAGTGATAATGCCAATGTCTCCATTGAAAATATTTTCTTCTGGCATATTAACAAGCTCTAATACTTTGTCGTTTTCTCGGAATGTAATATCTCCTACTTTGATTTCTCTTTTTGATTCCTCTTTTGGATTAAATACATCTTGCAATTCTTTGTTCAAATTATCAATTCCATTAACCCCTGCATACATTGGTGCCATTACCTGCACTCTTTTATAGTCATATCCTTTTTCTGTAATTTGTTTGCAAAGACGTTTTAAATTTTCTCTAATATGATTAGAACTGCATTCTAAAAATGTATAGTCACTTCTCGTTTCTTTAAATGTACTACTAATCTCATTGTCTTTAATTTCACCTGCAAGAGTTGTAATATAAGAGTTTTCATCTTGTCTATATAGCAAATCTAAGTGCACAGTTTCTATTACTTGACTTAATGTAAAATCTTTCAAAAGCTCTCCTGGACCAACACTTGGAAGTTGATTATAATCCCCTACTAAAATTAATTTGATATGGTCTGTCAAACCTCTCATTAAATGGTCAAACAAAGATAAATCAATCATACTTACTTCATCAATGATAATAAGTCTGCTATTGTCTTTATTATATTCATCCACACCAAACCGATTATTTTCTTTGTTCCACTTTAAAAAGCGATGAATCGTTGTCGCTGGAAATAGTGTTGCTTCACTCATACGTTTGGATGCTCTACCAGTAGGTGCCAATAAGGCCAATTCCTTATTTAAAGCATCATCATCTAAATGTCTGAGACGCTTATAGAGTTCTACGATTGCTTTTATAATGGTCGTTTTTCCTGTTCCAGGACCTCCAGTAATAATTAATAAATTTTTTGTAAGTGCTTTTGTAATAGCTTCTTTTTGTTTTTCATTATAAATAATTCCAGATGATTCCTCTAATTCTTGCAACTTTTTTTCTAACTTTTTATATTGGTCTTCTGGTCTTCTAATTAAAGCCTGAAACTTTTTTAAAATTTGGGTTTCCGAATCATACATTTCTTTTAAATAATAAAATTCTTCTTCTTTTACTAATTTTTCTTCTATTACT
>JAAWNF010000067.1 GCA_022798795.1 Bacilli bacterium | reverse complement strand
ATAATATGTAAGAAAATGAATTTGAAAAAGAGTTTAATCATATTGAATATCAAAAACAAGATTTATTAAAGAAATGGCAAGAACAAAAGCAATATGAATCATTAAACTTCACAGTTGATGATTTACTAATATTAGAAGATAAACAACATTTAGATATTTATACAAGACCAGAAGAATTTGTTCTAGGTTTATATAATTGTATTCAAGGTTTAACTAGAGAAAAAGCTCAAAAACTGATTGCTACTTATATTGATAATTTAGAACTCCAAGTAGTAAATAATAAATTAGAAATAACAAATATCAATTTTAGAGAAGATTTCTTGTGTTCTTTAGTAAATAATCACAATGAATATGGTGTTCCATTAAATTACAACTTATTTAGTGATGAAGATGGTAACAAAATACCAATGAATCATGAAGGTAAAACCCATGAAGAAGCCTATAACTACTTTGAAAAACTAAAATCTACAATTACTGATGATTGTAAGCTAAATTATTATGAAATTGAAGCAGACGAACAATTAGAAGATGTTGGTTTTATTCCTAATGGAGATTATGAAAGAGTATTAAGACTAATCGCTTTATCTGATAGTAAAAGATATAATGATAAAACCTTAAGATTAGGTGTAATTACCTTAGATTTAGAAAGTGCCTTATTATGTCGTGTAAACAGGCTAAAGGAGGCTTCTAATGAGTTATGCCATATTTAGGTGTGAAGGTGTAAAAGCATTAAGTGATTTATCTAATAGAGGTAAGCATAACAAAAGAGAAAAAGAATCTTATAAAACAAATCCTGATATTAGAATAGAAGATAGTCATAAAAATATTGAACTTATTAAGTGTGATAAAAGATATATAGATAGATTTTATGAAATAACAAAAGATTATCGTTTAGAATTTAACGAAAGAATGAAAGATACTAGATCTGATAGAAAGAAAAGTTTTTATCAAATGGTAAATGATTCTAAAAGTGTTGTTGCTGATGAAATACTTTTTACTAGTGATAAGATATTCTTTGATAGTTTATCTGAAGAAGAATTAATGAAATGGGCAAATACTGTATTAGATTTTGTTTATGAAGATTTAGGTTATACAAAAGAACAAATAATTCATGCAACATTACATATGGATGAAAAAACTCCTCATATTCATTTAGTTGTAGTACCACTTGTTAAAAAGTTTGATAAAAGAGTTAATAAAGAAAGATATTCCATTTCTAAAAAGGCATATATCAAAAATAGTATTCATCTAAGTGAATTACAAGATAAATATTGTAACCGATTAAATAAAAATGGGTTTAAATTGGAAAGAGGACAAAAAAATACAGGTGTAAAAAACCTTAGTCCAAGACAACTGAAACAAGTAACAAGAATCTTTAATAAAGACTTAGATAATGCCAAATGGGAACTCAATCGTAAATATAGAACACTTATTAGTAAAATGGAAAGCAAAACCAAAGGTATCTTAAATAAGAAAATAGTATTTGATTATGATACCTATTTAGAGCTAATGGAATATTTAAAACAAGCAAATGAGGCAGTTAATAGGATTGCTAAAAGTGAAGGGCTTTATAAAGAGTTAGAAAAAGAAATTAAATACTATAAAGCATTTTTAGCAATTAATAATGAAAAAGATAATGAAATAAAATATTTAAAGAAAGAACTTGAAGAAGTTAATACCAAATATAATTCTCTAAAAAGTTTTATTTCTAATTTGCTTCAATTGCTAAAAGGTATATTTAAGAAAATATTATCTATTGGGACTGATAAAGAAAAAGATTTAGTTAGTGAGCAATTAAAAGAATGTTATGATAATCATTTATATAGTGAATCTGATATTAATGATATTGTTAAAGACACTTCAAAAGAAATGGAATTAATAAATTATACCGAAGAAAAGGACTACGATTATTATTAAAATCGTAGTCCTTAAATACTAAATGGTGTCAATTTAGTAAACACACTTGTACATTGACATAATCAATGAACGTGTGGTAAGCAAATATTTTCAAATATTTACTTACATATATTCAAATAATATCTAAAATATAGTATAATTAAGTGGAAATGGAGGCTTTGTAATGAATATAGATTTCAAAGATAAAGTAATACTTGTAACTGGATCAACATCTGGAATAGGACGACAAATTGCTAAACAACTATTAGAAAACCAAGCAAATGTCATAATTACTTATGGACATAATGAAAAAATGGCAGAAGAAACAATGCAGGAATTATCAAATTATAAAGAAAATATTTTACTAATTAAAGCAGATTTATCAAATGAAAATGACGTTAATATGATGTTTGAAGAAATTGCTAAAAAATATGATAAGTTGGATGGATTAGTAAATTGTGCTGCTTATGATAAAGTGCTATCTATTGAGGACTTAACAGTTGAAGAATACAGACACGAATTAGATGTAAATGTTGTTGCAAGATGGCAATGTATAAAAAATGCAATACCATTAATGAAAAAGTCTGATACACCTAGAGTTATCAATATTGCTTCAAGACTTGGAACAAGACCTATGGAAGATTCAGTAGCTTATTGTACTTGTGAAGCAGCAACGATTATGCTTACTCAATGTTGTGCTTTAGAACTTGCAAAATATAATATAAGAGTAAATACAGTTAGTCCTTCTTTAACTCTTACTCCTCTTGGAATGCAAAGTTATACTGAAGATGAGATTAAAGCAACTGCTGAAAAAAATCCTAGTAAAAGACTTGGAAAAACAGAAGATACAGCTAATTTGGTTTTATTCTTATTAAGTGATAAAGCAGATTATATTAATGGTGAAAATGTTAATGTAAATGGTGGAATACTTTTAAAGTAGAAATAGTATATTGAGGAAATTATGGATGTATCAGCTCAATTGGAAGAAATCATAAATCTTTTAAAAGACACAAGTTTCTCAAATTATATTGCAATATTTTCTTTAGTGGTATCTGTTATTGCACTTATTGCTAATATTATTACAAATATAAAAAATAATAAGCAGTATATTGAAAGTTTAAAACCATTGTTGTCATTTGATTTTTATGAAATGAATGATATTCTTCTGTTGGCAATTAAGAATAACGGAAAATCTGAAGCCAAAAATATTAAGATTAAAGTATTGAATATAAAAAATAATGGTAAACATAATCAATTAAATCTTGATGAATTATTTAACAATGAATTTGTTTTATATCCTACAGAAGAAGTTCAAGGTATCATAGCTTATTCTGGTAATAGTCTTGATGAGGACTTTTGTCCTATAATTGATGTAGAAATATCCTTTCTAAACGGAATTGATGGAAAATTAACAGAATATATTAGAACTATAGCTTTTAGAAGAAATATATATGATAGGAATAAACTTTCTAAAATTGAAGATAGTATAGAATCAATCTCCTATTCAAATAATAGATTAGCAAATTATATGGAAGGAAGAACATTGTTTAGGTTTGATAAATTAAATGTATTTCCTCACAATTCTTTATATAAAGATATGAAAGATGCTTTTAATAATATAGAAAGAGAAGAAAAAGAAGATGATGAAAACTAATAGAAATAATGGAGGTACAAATGAAAGATTTAAATAGTAAATTACTCAATAAATTTGATAATTTGTATAAACAAGAGAAAAGTAACAAAATATTAGAAAACGCTATTAAAAATGTTGGTATTAATAAAGTTTGTTTAAATAATGAGATAGTAAATAAAACAAGAAATATTTTTAGTATAGAACTACCAAAATCAAAAATATATAATCAAGAGGAGTCGGAAAGATGTTGGATACATGCTGGTATAAATTTAATAAAAAATAATGTTGCTAAAAATCTTAACATTGAAGAAAGTGAATATGCTTTATCTGTAAATTATTTGGCCTTTTTAGATAAATTAGAGAAATCAAATACCATTTATAATAGAATTATAGAAAATGATGATTTTAACTACGAAGAAGAAATCAAAAAAGACTATCTAAAATTTGGTGTATATGAAGGTGGATATTTTGAATACTTTAGATCACTTGTAAATAAATATGGCATTGTTCCAGAATTAGTTATGCCAGATGTTAAGTGTAGTAAAGTATCTAGAGATTTGACTAGAATTCTTAGTGATAAAGTTAAAAAAGATGTATTTAAATTAATAAAATTAAAAAAAGAAAAAAGGAATAATTTTGATGAAATAAAAGAAGGAATGTTAAAAGAAAACTATAATTTATTGGCAAAGTGCTTAGGAGAATTACCTTTTACTTTTGACTATGAATACAAAGATAAAGATGGAAAATGTAGAAAAATCACTAATATCACTCCTAAAGAATTTGCTGATAAGTATCTTACTATTGAATTAAATAATCTTATCGGTGTTGCCAATGTACCTATGTATAACAAAGAATATAATAAATTATATAGAAAAAATTACACTGAAAATGTATATGCAAATAGCTATGTTGAATTTATAAATATGCCTATTGAAGTTTTGAAAAATTTAGCAATTAGGCATCTAAAAGATGGTATCCCTGTGTATTTTGGATGTGATATGAAAAAAATGAGAGAAAACGATTTGGGAGTAATGGATTCTGAATTATATAATTATAAAGATGCATTTAATATTGAATTATTATCTAAAGAAGAAGCACTATCTATGTATGATATTGATTTTCAACATGTAATGTTAATTACTGGAGTTCACATTGAAAATGAAAAAGTTATAAGATGGAAAATTGAGGATAGTTATGGTGATAAAGTTCACAAAGACGGTTATTATATAATGAATGATAACTTCTTTGAAGATTTTGTAATAGAAGTTATTATTGATAAAAAATATTTAAGTAAAGAACAATTAGAAATATTGAATCAAGAACCTATTTTATTCGATGTAACTGAACCATTTTAATAATAAACTATATCTAGGAGAATTTAAATTCCTAGTTTTTTTCAATTATAAATACTAAATTTAAAAAAATATGATATAATTGTATCAGTTAAGTTTATTACTAACTATTATTTTGCCTAAGGAGTTGTTGTACGTCCTCCCGAAGGGCACCATATTGATAGAACATTAAAACTTTGAAAAAGGTTTAATTTAAGTATACAATTTAGTTTTTAGTCGTTTGGACGAGTCCTAGAGATAGGTATGATTAGCTCATATCTATCTTTTTTATGAAGGAGGAACAATTTTTGAAAAAATTATTTTAATGGAAAGATTCAAGTAAAATAGCAAATTAAGGAGCATATTATATTTATGATTTGCTCTTTTTTTGATATAATTAAAGAAAGTAAAATAATAATCTGAAAGTGAGATGAAGTATTATGGATTTAAAGAAAATCGAAAATTTTATTGATAAACAAAAAGTTAGTTTTATATGTTCTATTGATGATGAAAACTATCCTAATGTAAAAGCAATGCTTAAACCAAGAAAAAGGATAGAGCTAAAAGAATTTTACTTTTCTACAAATACTTCATCTATGAGAGTGAGTCAGTATAAAAATAATCCAAATGCTAGTATTTACTTTTATCATAAAGGATTAATAAAATATGTTGGTGTGATGCTGAAAGGGAAAATGGAGGTTTTAACAGACCAAGAAACTAAAAATATGATTTGGGAAAAAGGAGATACAATGTTTTATAAAAAAGGTGTAACCGACCCAGATTATTGTGTTTTAAAATTTACTGCAACAAGTGGTAGATATTATTGTGATTTGAAAAC
>JAAWNF010000006.1 GCA_022798795.1 Bacilli bacterium | reverse complement strand
ATATTTACATAAATCTTTTAACTTCTCTTGTTGTTCAGGTAGAGAATAACCCTCACGGGCTTGATCCTCTGTGCTGACACGACAATAGATTGCTGCATTCTTCTTATTCAATATTTATTCCTCCTTTTTAAGAATTTAAGCATTTTATCATATTTTACTACCTACATTTTAAATTACAATAAACTTATACGGTTGAATTTCGCTTTTTTTCGTATTCGATTTGTATTTAAAAAGTACACTTGATAAAATGTTCTAATTCTTTCAAAGGAATAGACCTGTTTAAATTACTAATATAAACATTTTCACACTTATTAAAGAAAAGGTAGGTAGTTTCCTTTATTTTAAGACTATGAGGCTCTATATAAGCAATATTGGTATTTGTTAAACTAATAATACTGCCAGTCTTTAACTGTGCTTTAATATTATTAAACTTAAGTAGGTTATTGATTTTCTTTCCTAATACCTCATCAATTTCCAATTTTTCTTTTACTATTTGCATAATTAATCAAACTCCTTTCAAAAAAACAAAAAAGATTAACCGAAATTAACCTTTGTTTATTTGAAAGTCGAATTAGTTCGACTAATTTCCCTATGGTGGAGATGAGGAGAATCGAACTCCTGTCCAAAATATTCTCACAAGAAAGTTCTACAAGTTTAGTTAATTCAAAAATGTCCTAATATTAGTTAGGAATTAACAACTCTAATACTAGTAATCCTAATAAATTCATTCTAGTCTTTAGGAAAAACTAAAATATATCCCACTCATTCGAGCCCTTTTAAATTCTCGTGGGAAAAGAATAAAAAAGAGCTGTATTTGCTTAAATCCTATTAAGCGAAAGTTGGAGCGAAAGCCCCACTAAATACATTATTTGATTTTTTTCCGTTTAATTTGTATTTGTACGTAACGTGTACCTCCGACTTGCCCTTTAAAGCCTAAATATCCTGTCGAAACCTAGACATCCCCATGTAGTAAATTATAACATAATAAAACAGAATCTACAACTACTTATATTTCATTGCTTTATGCATCTCTCTTTTCATATCACGTTCTTTCATTGTTTCTCTTTTATCATATAATTTTTTTCCTTTGCCAATCCCCAATAAAACTTTTGCATAATTTCCTTTTATATACACTTTTAATGGGACTAATGTAAATCCATCTAAACGAACTTTATCATTTAATTTTAAAATTTCTCTTTTATGAAGTAACAATTTTCTAGACCTAGTTTCTGTATGGTTAAAAATATTACCATGTTCATATTCACTAATATGCATATTAAGTAAGAAAATTTCACCATTTCGAACAATTGCATAACTATCTTTCAAATTTGCTTTTCCAACTCTTAAAGACTTAATTTCAGTCCCAGTGAGTACAATTCCTGCCTCTATAGTTTCCACAATTTCATAATCAAATTTTGCTTTTCTATTTTGAATTTCCACAACAATATCACCTCTAATTCGTTATAATCATATCATGTTCTTACTATTTTGTCTATGAAAAAGAATATCAAACTGATACTCTACTTTTTTCTCCATATTCGCTAGCATAACCAGAAGACTGCGTTTTATAACCTAATTTTTCTTCTAATAAATCAATCCTTGACTGAAGTTGTGATAGTCTTCGCTTTACTGACAATACTTTAGAATCACTTTCGATTGCCTGTTTCAGTTCTTTTTGATACTTTGCTACCGCTTTTCTATTCTCATCTTGTTTTCGCCTATATACTTCTATTATAGCATTATATTTTGTATTAATTTGATTTTCTTCTTCCACCAATTGCTGTCTCAATCTTTCACACTTTTTTTGTGTAACAAATCGTCTACTCGCACGAAAAAAATAATTCTGTTGTGCACCACTCAGCTCACCATTTCTATCACATTCAAAGGAAGCAATACGAGATGATAAATTTCCAAATTCTATATTTAATTGAATATCATTGGTTGAACTTTTTTTCATAAATTCTATTTTGGCTTCCTGTTCTGCTTCTTTCAACTGCTTTTCTAAATTTTCTTTTTCTTGCTTGAGCTTCCAATATTCTTGTTTCAATTTTTGATTTGAGTTATTTGTAATACTTCCCGAAAAGGTAAAACCTTTATTTAATATATTTTGAAATAATTCATCAAACTGGTCTAAAACAATTTTTTCAATATTTGTTCTAGCATCAGATTTTACTTCTTCTTGAGGCTGATAATAAGTTTGATGCTCGCTAGAAGTGTATTGAGTATTCTCATATGAAGATGCACTACGAACAACATCAGAAGTTTCTATTTTGCTTCCTCTTTCTTGTGCTAATTTTTTGTCATAATCAGCCCTTCTTCCTCTAGAAAGACTATCAAAAGCCTCATTATACTCCTTTACTCGTTTCAAATTTTCCTCTTTTTGTTCTGGAGAAAGATTTTCTTTTATTGTTGCATCTGGATGAAGATTTCTCATTAAAGTATGATATTGTTTTTTTATCTCTTCATCTGTTGCAGTTGGACTCACTCCTAATATTTCATATGCTGTCCTTTCCATTGTCTTCCTCCTCTGTAATAATAAAATCTACAGTTTTAGCTTCTTTATTAGCGGCCAAAACAGTCACATTTACGATATCCCCTAAGCGATATCCGCGTTTATCTTTTTCTCCATGAATAGAGAAAGTTGCTTCATCAAAGAAATAATGGTCTCCTTTAATACTATCTACTCGAACCAATCCTTCTACCAAATTCGGAAGTTCTATAAACATACCAAAACTCATAACACTACTCACAATTCCTGTATATTGTTCTCCTAAATGGTCCATCATATATTCTGCTTTCTTCATATCATCCACTTCACGTTCACACTCAATTGCTGTTCGTTCTGCTTCTGAAGTATGTTCTCCAATAAATGTCAATTTATTATCCCAATAATTAATTGTGTCTCTATCCATTTTATTTTGAAATAAATAAAGTCTCAATAGCCTATGTACTGTTGTATCTGGATAACGCCTAATAGGAGAAGTGAAATGTGTATAGTATTTACTAGCAAGTCCAAAGTGGCCAATATTATTTTTATCATATATCGCTTTTTGCATACTTCTAAGTAACATAGAAGATAAAATATGAAATTCTTTTTTTTCTTTCAATTGTTCCAAAATATTTTGCATAGTCTTTGGATGAATATCTTTTACTTTTCCATGAATAGAATATCCTAAAATGCCTATAAAATCTAAAAACTTTGTTATTTTCTCTTCGCTTGGTTCCCCATGTATACGATATAAAAATGGAAGCTCCATAAAATAAATATGTGTTGCAACAGTCTCATTCGCTGCTATCATAAAATCTTCAATAAGTTTTTCTCCTACTCCTCGATTACGAAGAACTACATCAATAGCTTTTCCACTTTCATCCACAATAATCTTAGACTCATCAATTTCAAAATCAATGTATCCTCTTGATTCTTTTTCTTTTCTTAAAATATTTGCAAGTTCTTCCATCAATTTTAATTTTTCTACAAAAGTTTCATAACCTTCTGGTACTTCGTTTTCTTCTAAAATTTTATTTACACACTTATAAGTCATTTGCTTTTTAGAACATATCACACTTTCAAAAATTTCATAATCTAAAACTTTTCCTTTATCATCAATTTCCATCACACATGACATACTTAACCTATCTACATTTGGATTTAAAGAACAAATGCCATTTGATAGCTTATGAGGGAGCATAGGGATTACACGGTCTGCCAAATACACACTAGTTCCTCGTTCATATGCTTCTTCATCCAAAGAAGTTCCTGCCTTTACATAGTAACTAACATCTGCAATATGAACTCCCAACTCATAATTTCCATTTTCTAATTTTTTAATTGAAATCGCATCATCTATATCTTTGGTATCATCTCCATCAATAGTAAAAATTATCTCTTCTCTTAAATCTTTTCTACCAATAAGTTCTTCTTCTTTCACTTCATCTGGCAATGCATCTACTTCTTCCATTACTTCTTCAGGAAACGTATCATGAATACCAAGCTTTGCCACAATAGATAATATATCTACCCCAGGGTCATTTTTATGTCCTAAAATCTTAATAACTTCTCCCTTATAGTGATTGTCTTTTAATTTTCCAAGAACCTTTACTAAAACCTTATGACCAGGCATTGCACTCATCGATTTATCTTTATCAATTTCAATATCTAATTTTACTTTTTCATCATCTAAATCAATATGACCAATTCCATCCTTGATATAATATTCTCCTACCAATTCTTTGATTTCGCGATTTACAATACGAACAATACGCCCCTCTAAGTCCATTCCTTTTTTACTTGTAATTTCTACAACCACTTTATCTCCATGAATCGCATTATTCATATTTGTTGGTGCGATAAAAACATCCTCATTGCCTTCAATGTCAACAAATCCAAATCCCTTTTTATTAGCAAGTAATGTTCCCAATTTTAGATGACTATTGTTGAATAATAAATAACTATCTTTTTTTGTACGATAAATTTTTAAATTATCTTCTAATCTATTTAAAGACTTTAATAGTTCTTTTAATTCGTCAACTGTTTTTAATCCCAATGCATCATTTAATTCATATACTGTAAAAGCTCTATTATCTTGTTTTAAAATATCTAAGATTTGTTCTTCCATCCTATTTCACCTCATAGTTCTATTATAAAGAAAAGTATTATCAGAATTCAACAAATGAATCAATTCTCTTATATAAATTGTCACTTGATTGACTGCTACTTTTTAAATAAAAAATAACTGCCAATAAAAAATAAAATTTCAAATATAAATGTTAAAAAAGCGAGCATTAATACTTGTATTTTAGCTGCATTTTTTCTATCACTTTCATACATCTTAGAAGCCATTCCAGGAACCGACTTTTGAAATGTTTTTGGAGAATTAGAATAAGAAGTTGGAACATTGTCATTAGAAACTACTTCATTTTTTGACAATAATTGCTTTCTTAACTCTTTTAATTCTCTAAGCCAAGCTTCTCTTCTTTTTGTATCATTCATAAATTCCCACCAAATTCTTTCTCATAATGGTAAAAAAATAATTTCTTTCCTGTGCACTTTTCATATCCATAATATGCAGAAACTAGAATTGCGCCTAAACAAGCAACAATCATATCTTTCATAGTATCTACCACTCCAGTTTCCAATACTTTCTGTGTATCACCACCAGATATTCTATCCATAGTAAACTCAAAAAATTCCCAAAAAGAAGCTACCATCAGTGCAAATGCTATCATAAAAAAGATATTAAATGCTATTGATTTATGGTCATATTTTTGAAACCAAAATAGAACAGCTACTGCAAATATTGCACTTAAAATCCCTGAAACAAAATGAGCAAAAGAATCAAACCAATAAACACTTGCATATAAATTCACAATACTCCCTAAAAATTGTGCGAAAAATAGAAAAATAAGATACACGAATTCCATTCGTTCTGGAATTTTTACTTTTAAAATTGCCCTTACTACAGCAGGCACCCAAACCGTTAAATAAAGTGACAATGTTACAAGAATTCTTCCATGATGCCCTGACAATATCATTTGTAATAGAAATCCTGAATTCAGTAAAAATATCAAACTAATAACCAACTGGTTCCATTTCCTCATTTTCATCATATTCGATTTTCTCCATTTCTGCTTTGCTAATTATATCAAACTTTGTTGTAATCTTATTTGTAGTTGTGTGAATATCTTTTACATCTCGACTCACACTTTCTATACTTCTAGATAATTTATCCCAACGTTCTTTATATCGCCTAAATTCAACTCCTAAAATTTGTAATTCTTTCTGAATTTCTCTAGCATATTTATCTCTATCTATATCTTTCATAATAATTTCTATCGTTGTAAATGTGCTAATCAAAGTAGTAGGAGAAGTAATCCATACTTTTCTTTGATATGCATAATCTATAATTTCTTGATGATAGGCATTAATTTCTGCAAATATTGCTTCTGCTGGCAAAAACAATATTGCCTGATTTGAAGTAATCCCTGGAATAATATATTTATCTGCTATTGCATCAATATGCTTTTTCATATCTGCCCTAAATAATTTTTCGGCATTACTCCTTACCATTTCACTATTATTTTTATTTACCATTGCTTGATAATTTTCTAACGGAAATTTAGAATCTATCGCAATATTTCCCAATGGTTCTGGAGCAAATAACATACAATCTACAATAGTACCATTCTCTAACTTATGTTGCAATTCATAAACTTTTTTATTGTTTTCTCCAAACACACTCACCAAAATATGTTTTAAATTAACTTCTCCAAATATTCCCCTTGTTTTTTTATCTGTTAAAACACTTTGTAAAGATACAATATCACTAGATAATAAATCTATCTTTTTTTGTGCTTCATCTATTTTAGAAAGACGTTCTAATACATTAACAAAAGTCTTATTTGTCTTTTCAAAATTCTCATCCAAACGTTCATTTACTTTTTCATTAATCAAATAGAGTCTTTTTTCTAGTTGCCCATTCAATTCATTAAAATCCTTATTTAAATTCTGTGTTAAGTTAGTATTAAAATCACTAAGCTCTTTCACAACTGTAGTTTCCATTTTTCCTAGTCTTTCTGTAATATTCGATTCATTAATGTTTTTTGTTAGAGATATAATTGTCACAATCAAAATTACAATTAATAAGCCAATGATAACATATTCCATATTCTCACCTACTATTTATATTATATCATACAAAACAACGGAATTCCTAATATTCGACTCTGTTTATTTGACAAAATGTAAAGAAAAAAACAGCTTAAGCTGCTTTTCCATCAAAACCATATTTGCGGTTAAATTTTTCAACACGTCCTGTTTTTGCTGTTTGACCTTGTTTTCCTGTAAAGAATGGATGACATTTATCACATACTTCTAAATGTAATTCTTCTCTATTTGACCTTACAGTAAATGCGTTTCCACAAGCACATGTTACTTTTGTATCCATATATTCTGGATGAATTCCTTTTTTCATGTTTTCGCTCCTTCCGCCATGACAAATCCATGTCATAGAAATATTACTGATATAGTATAACAATATTTAAAAGAAAAATCAATAGATTAATCTCGACTATTACCAAATAATTGAAGTAAACGTAAAAATAAGTTAATAAAGTCTAAATATAATTCTAATGCTCCTATGATAGCTACCTTATGTTCACTTTCCATATTAATTGCTAACATTTTTATCTTTTGCATATCATAAGCTGTATATCCTACGAAAACCAAAACACCAATACAGCATAATACCAAATCTAATGTATCATTTCCTATAAAAATATTAACAAGTGACACAATAATAATTCCAAGCAAAGCCATTAATAGATAAGTACCAAATTTTGTCAAATCTATTTTTGTAAAATACCCAATGCACGCAAATATAGCAAATAAAAGAGCTGTAATGGCAAATACCATCATAATAGAATCCAATTCAAATACGACAAAAATTGATGAAAATGTAAGTCCTGTAAGCCCTGAATAAAGCAAAAATAAAACTGTGGCAGTACCTTCTTTCATTTTATTAATTCTTGCACTAAGCCAAATAACAACTCCAATTTGAATCACAAAAATTAACCAATATAAATTTGTTTCAAAAATATTATATAGCATGTTCTCATTAGACATTACAAAGGCACCTACACCAAATGTAATCAATAAACCGATAAACATCCACATAAATACTTTTGGAAATATTTTATTTCCTTCCATTTTATCACCTCTAAATTTATTATATCACTTTTCAAATTTTTTACAAATTAATCTTCTAGCACCTGTTTGCTAATACGTGGTTTTAATTGTTCTACTATTTTTTTATTTCCTGATGCTAAAATATCTTGACCATCAAAATCTTCTCTTTCTAACTCCTTTAATGAAATATAAGAGATATCATACTTTTTTGCTAACACTTCTAATTTCTGGTTGGCATATTCAACATAACTATCCATAGTATTAGAAAAAGGATTGACATAACCTAAAATAAATATATCTTCTTTACAATATTCTTTTAAAACTACAAATAAATTTTCCATGTCTTTCATCATATCATCTATATAATCAAAAAGATTATCTTGCTTTTCTGTACTAATTTTATAAAAAAGTTCTTCATTTCCAATAGAAAGTGTAACTAAATCTGCTTTAATTAGAGAATTTTTTATTGTTTGTTCTTTCTTATTTATATTAACTTTCTTATTATCCTCAATATCATGAATTAAATCAGTAATACGTATATCATCTTGCACAAATTCATAACGATATTGTTCTAATAATTTTTTATCCTCTAAATAATCTGCTATTTGCTTTGGAAAATCCAAAGAAAAGGAATCACCAAGCGCTAAATAATAAACTTTTTTATCCATAGTCGTCAAATAAATAAGAAAAATAGCTAACAATAAAATTGCAATTACAAATATTTTTTTTAATTTCATAAAATATTCCTCCAAAGAAAAAGTAGATTTCTCTACTTTCATTCTATTTCTTCAAGTTCTATTTTAGCACCTACATTTTGTAATTTTTCTATAATTCCTTCATAACCCCTTAAAACATGTTCAATTTTTGTAATTGTTGTTTCTCCATTTGCGCATAATGCTGCCAGAATTAAAGCTGCTCCCGCTCTCAAATCCGTGGCTTCCACTCTACGACCGAATAATTTGGTCTTTCCATTAACAAAAGCAGTTTTACCAGAAGTGGTAATGGATGCTCCCATCTCATTCAAATAAGGAACATGCATAAAACGATTTTCAAAAATATTTTCTTCTACTTTTGATGTTCCTTCACACTGTGTTAATAATGTCATAAAAGGTTGTTGCAAATCTGTTGGAAATCCTGGATAAACAGCAGTTTTAATAGATGTCGCTTTATAATTATTACCTTTGCTAAGAATAATAAAATCTTTTCCAACCTCTAGAGGGACACCAATTTCTCTCAATTTGGAAAGTAAAGCTTCTAAATGGTCTGGAATCGCATTTGCAATTTTCAAATTCTCCCCACACAAAGCTCCAGCTATAATGTAAGTTCCTGTTTCTATATAATCTGGTACAACTTCATGAAAACAACCTGATAATTTTTCTACTCCTCTTATTCTAATTTCACTTGTTCCAGCACCAGTAATAGATGCTCCCATTTGATTTAAAAATGTAGCAACATTAACAATATGGGGTTCTTTTGCAGCATTCCTAATAACAGTTGTTCCAGTTGCAAGAACAGAAGCCAACATTAAATTGATTGTTGCACCCACTGATGCAATATCTAAATAAATATTCGCACCTTTTAATTCCTCTGCTTCTACAATATATTTATTTCCCTCTTCTTTTACTGTAGCTCCTAAAGCCTCAAAGCCTTTTAAATGTAAATTAATTGGTCGCTCTCCTATAGAACATCCTCCAGGAAAATACATTTCAACCTTTTTATATTTTCCAAGTAAAGCTCCCATAAAATAATAAGACGCTCTTAATTTTTTTGATATTTCTTCTGGTATTTCTTTATTTTTTACACTTGTTGAATCTATCTTCATATTTGTTCCATTACGTTCTACTTTTGCCCCTAAATATTCTAATATTTCACTTAAAGCATCAATATCTGAAATGTTTGGAACATTATCAATTTCTACAATTTCTTCTGAAAGCAAAGAGGCTGGAACAAGGGCAACTGCACTATTTTTAGAACCACTAATCGTAATTGTGCCTGATAATTTTTGTTCTCCAAGTACTCTTATTCTTTTCATATAAAACCTCCACTAATCATTATATTTATATGTATTTTTCTATATTTTGTTATGCTTTTCTAATACTTCCTAGTAATTCTAATTTTTTCTTGATTGCATCTTTCATTGCTTTTTCTCCAGATTTTATTACTTTTCTTGGGTCATATGTTTTCAAATCTGAATTTAAAAATTCTCTTACAGCATTCGCCCATGCTAGTTGTAATTCTGTATTAATATTCAACTTACAAATTCCACAATCTATTGCTTTCCTAATTTGTTCATCTGGAATTCCTGTTCCACCATGAAGAACAAGTGGTAAATTCGTAACTTCACTAATTTGTTTCATTCTATCAAAATTTAAATGAGGTTCCCCTTTATATAACCCATGAACACTTCCTAATGCAGGAGCCAAAAAGTCGATTCCAGTTTCTGACAAAAGAATAGCGTCTTCTACCGTAGCATATAATACTTCGTTTGCAACACCATCTTCTTCCCCTCCTATCGCACCTATTTCTGCTTCTACGGTTACATTTTTCGGATGCGCATAAGCAAGTACCTCTTTTGTCATTGCTATATTTTCCTCCAATGAATATTTAGAACCATCTATCATAACAGAAGTAAAACCTGCATCTATTGCTTTCTTACAAGATTCCACTGAGCTACCATGGTCTAAATGCAACGCAACTGGAATTTTAATATTTAATTCTTTTACAAGTCCATATACAAGAGAGGATACTACAGAATAACCACCCATATATTTTATAGCCCCTTCACTAACACCTAAAATAACTGGGCTTTCATTTTCTTCACAAGTTTCTAAAATAAATCTTGTCCATTCCAAATTATTAATATTAAAATGTGCTACTGCATAATTTCTATCTTTTGCATCTTCTAACATTTTTTTCATATTAACTAACATATTATCACCATACCCATTATAGTATGATTTTCCTAAAAAGGCAAATAAAAAGAAGTTTTTAGCTTCCTTAAAAAAGATAAATAAATCCTAAGGTAATAAGTATAACTCCTCCTATTACAGTCGATATTTTCCCCAATCTTTGATGTACTTTTTTTCCTAAGTGGAGTCCTAAAAAGGTAAATAAAAAACTCGTAAATGCAAATAAAAATGCACATAGAAAATAATAAGAAGTTAACATCTTTAAACCAATGCCTACAGAAAAGCTATCAATACTGACAGCGAAACCAAAACAAAGCATTTCTATTTTTGTTAATTTTTTTAAACAATCCTGCTCTTTTCTACTTTCTATAACCATTTGTACACCAATAAAAGAAAGTACAACAAAAACAATCACATCAGGATGAATGGGAAACCATTTTAAAACAATTGCACCAATAAAAACTCCAAATAAAGGCATTAAAAAATGATAAATTCCAACAATTATAGATAACATGTCCATATCCTTTTCTTTCAAATCTAAAGTTCCATATGCAAGTGACAAAGAAAAGGCATCCATACTAAGACTAACTCCTATAATAAAAATAACCCATATTGACATAGAATGCCTCCTACATCAATATATTCTTCTTATGTATCATTATGAATGATGCATAAGAGAATGAAGTAATTTTTGGACATAAAAATACCAATGAACTGGAAGCTCGTAATCGCCAATCAGTTCCTCTACATAACCTCCAAATCCTCGCTTAAATTGATAAACACCATCCTCTTTACTAGGCTTTCCCATAATTCCATAAAAATTATATTTTTCAAAATGTTCTTGCACTCCATATTGAATCATTGTCCATTGCATCAAATAAGAAGAACCTAAATGCAAATATTCTTTTTTATTTCCACCAAACAAATAAATTAATTCATTTCCATATAAAAGGAAAACACCTGCCGAAATAATAACTTTTCCATTAGAATCTGGTATCATATGCTCCGCTTCTTCTAATAAAGCTAGTTCTTTTGCTAATTGTCTCTTAGCCTCTTGGTCTTCTGACTTCTTCTTTAACTCTTGAATACGCAATTCTATCTTAGCTTTATATTCAGATAAAATGATTTCACCAAGCATAAACTTAACTTCATTTCTAGAATAGAAATGTTCATATAACTGTTCATAATAAGATAAATTTCTAGCCACAAAGCCTTCCCTTTTACTTGTTTCTTGAATCAGAGACTCTACTACTTTTAATTCTTCAAAACTAGCTTCTCGAATGATTACTCCATTTTTTTCTGCTTTTTTTATCATTCTTTTTGGTAAAGTATGAAACTTCTTAAAAATTTCTTCCAAAGTGCTATTTAATGAAAGAGAAAACATATAGGTAAATTGTTGATACACTTCATTTGAATGAATAAAACCAACTTTTTTTAAATTTTCTATTCCTTTTTTATGTGTAATTCCACCCTCTACTGTATTTCCATCAATATCTTTTTGTTCTGTAATATAGTATGGGTCTATTCGTAAAACGTATCCTTTTCTTTTCCTAATAAAATATTTTAATTGCTTTGAAAAAAAAGATAAAAGTTCATAATTCTCATAGTCTACAAGTAATCCCCTAGGTGCATAAAATTCATAATATCCAAAATGTCCCTTTTTCGCCCCTATCATAGTAGCCGCTAAAATTCTTCCTTCTTTTTTTATTCCTACATAATAGGAATGGTAACCATTTTTTTCTCTTATCTTCGCCATTTCTGGAGTTTGAATAAATGTTTTGAAAGGAGATGTCAAAGAATATGTGCGAAATTCATCTTCTGTTAATTCTACAAATTCCATTCTATACCTCCTTTTTTAAGAAATTTCGAACAATTGGAATTTTTTTGAAAATTTGCTTTCCAAATACCGTTTTTATTGTTCCAGTTTTCCATGTAATTAAAAAATATATAATACTACCAACTATTCCATAAAAACATATTACCAAAACAGAATATAATTTACTACCACCAGAAATTGGAATCCACTGTTCTAATAATAAAAGCACAAATGTCATAGCAATATTGGCAATCATACAATATCCAAAATGTCTAATAGTAGTACGATAATTAACTTGAAAGTCTTTTTTTAATGTATATAAATTCATCGTAATTGTAATCATATATCCAATGATTGTAGAAGTAATGGCTCCATAATATGCAGGAATGCCAACATAATCAAATAATAACATAAATGGAATATTCATAAATGCATTAAATAAAAGTCCCAAAATCAAACTTACATAAACTTTTTTAAGTCGGCCTAATGATTGCATCGCCACATTAAAATTTAAAAATAAACTAGCAAATATTGTTACAAAGACACTATAGGAAAATACTTTTGGTCCAATATCACTAGCACCATAGAAAATATTCCAAACAGGAACAGATAACAAACTAAGTCCTGTGGCCATTGGTATCGTGCAATAAAAAATAATCTGTAATGTTTTATTTATTTTCTTGCGTACACCTTCAAAATTTTTAGATACATAATCACGTGTCATATTTGGAAGCAAACTAACAACAATTCCATTTGCAATTGATATTACAATGGTATTCAACTTAGAACCCCAAGTTGTAAGAACACTCATAACCACTTCGGCTGTGGTTACATCCATTCCTACTTCATTTACAAGCGTTTTTACTACAGTAAACATATCGACTAAGCCATATGAAGAGCCAACTACACTCATCAAAATAAAAGGCAAAGTATATGTAACTAATTTTTTTACAATTTCCCAGCTTGTAATGCTTTTTTCTGCTTCCGTTTCTTCATACACTTTCTTAGTTCTAATTCCTGATTTTTTCATCTTTATATGTAAATACACTAAGGTTATCATAGCTCCAACTGTTGCTCCAAATACAGCAATGCCAACTGCTTCTTTGATAGACTGATGTAATATATAAATAGAAATATAACTTCCTACCAAAATTACCAAGATTCGAACTACTTGTTCTATTACTTCACTAATAGAAGAGGGAGCAATATATCTATGGCCTTGTAAATATCCACGCATAACACTAAGCATTGTTACAAAAAGGATTGCAGTGGAAGAAATACGAACAACATATGTTATTTCTTCCCAAGTATGCCCACCTGATATATCTCCAATTATTAAATGAGATAAAAATGGTGCGAAAATAAACAATGTTAAAAAAGATATAATAGACATAATAAAAACGATTCTATAGGCAATTTTATAAGCTTTTTCTTTAACATGATGATAGCCTAACGTATCATATTCACTAACCAACTTAGCAATAGCAAGTGGAATTCCAACTGTGGATAATGTTAAAAAAAGCGTATATAAACTATAAGCATATCCATATAAGGCTCCTCCACGTTCTCCTATAATTGCATGAAAAGGAATGACATATAAAACACCTAATATTTTACTTAAAACAATACATATAGTTGCTATTAATGCACCTTTTAAAAATGTTTCTTTTTTCATAGTATCTTCCATTCTACTTTCTTATTATACCCTTTTTTTATTATTTTCTCAATATAGCATTTATTTTAAGAAAAAAATGTAGAAAATTCTACATTTATTGTTCTAATATCCAACTTTCATATCCACCATTAATGTTAATTACATGATAGCCTAAATTATTCAGTATTTTACAAACAGATATACTCTTCTTTCCATACCCACAATATATATAATATGTCTCTTCTTTTTTCAAATAATCACTTGGTCGACTAATTAATTTTTCAAATGGAATATTTTTTGCATTTGGTATATGATGATTATTATAATTTTGAACAGAACGCAAATCTATTACATTTGGATTTTGTAATTTTATAAAATCAACAACAGATATATTTGGAATCATTTTTCTTCACCTAATATAATTTATGAAAATAAGCAAAATATGCATATGATAAAAGACTAAAAAAGAAAGATTGCTCTTTCTTAATCATCTTCATCACTGAAAAAATCATCAAAGAATTGGTCATCAGTAATAAATCCAATAGGGACTTTCATACTATCACTACTATTTTCTTTATCTTTTTCCACTTCCACAGGAATTACTGGCTCTGATACTTCTGGCTGTTTTATCTCCTGTGGAATATTTGGTACTACTGATTCCTCTTTTTTGTTTTCCACAGAAATTGGTGGTTCTGATACTTCTGGTTGTTTTATCTCTTGTGGAATATTTGGTACTACTGGTTCTTCTTTTTTGTTTTCCACAGGAATTGGTGATTCTGATACTTCTGGTTGTTTTATCTCTTGTGGAATATTTGGTACTACTAATTCCTCTTTTTTGTTTTCCACAGGAATTGGTGATTCTGATACTTCTGGTTGTTTTATCTCTTGTGGAATATTTGGTACTACTGGTTCTTCTTTTTTGTTTTCTACTGAATTTATATTTGCTGGAATTGGCATTTTCAAATCCAATGGAACTTCTGGAATAGTAGGCTTTACAGAAGGTGTCTCTCCAGCTGCTTTTTTCGCTTGTGCTTCTTTTTCACGACGTTCTTCTTCTTCTAGTTCTGCTATTTTCGCATCAATACGTTTTACCAAATCGTCTACATCTAGTCCTCCTTTAGCAGGAGCCGTTCCATTCATTCCAGTTGGTGGCATCATACCTGGAAAGGCTGAAGGTGTTGTTGGGGGAACACCAAAAGGATTTGCAGCTGGTTTGGATGGTATTCCTCCTAGCATTTGATTTATTTTTTCCTCTTTTTTCTTTTCAACATACCCTTTTATATCAAATACCTTTACAGGAATTTTTTCTCTTCTAGGATATGATGCTTTTGGATAATGGTCTCCCCAATCCATTTGAAAGTTTGGTGTTAATCTTGTTTTAAAAGGCATCATACGAATTCTAAGAACGATTGTTTCCCATTTTTTTAAACGTTGTAAGTCACTAACTGTAACAAGTGGAGTAGAACTTGTTTTTTCTTTTTCTTTCGATTTTACTTCCCCACACATCTTACTGATTTCTTCCAAAGCGCTCAACTCAGTACTTATCAAATAAATAATATTACCACAGTTACCTTTAATTGTTTCTCCATTTTCTTTCCCATATACTTCATATAACTGGGCAAAGTTCTGAATAATAAAATTAAATCTCATATTTCTACTTCGTGCCGCTGTTACCATTGTTGTAACATCCTTAAGCGGTGGCATATTCGCAAACTCATCCAATATAAAATTGGTTCTATATGGCAATTTTCCTCCACATTCCTGTGCTACAGAAATAAGAGTTTCATAACACTGTTTTAAGAAAATCGTAACAAGCGAATGATATGTCTTCTTTTCATCTTGGATAACAATAAACACTGCCGTCTTATTTTTTCCTATTTCCCTCATATCAAAATCGCTATGAGAAAGCATCTCAGATAAATTTTCCCTAGAAGAAAATAATTTAATTTTTTGTTTAAATACTGCTAAAATACTTCCCTTAGTTTCATTTGGAGCCATTAAAGTACTAGAAGCATTAATATAAGCTGCTCCTGCTGGGTCTTTATAACTAAAATATTCTTTTACATATGTAGTTGCTCCAAATTTTTCCTCTCCTAAAGTAGTCATTAAATTAATACTATTTAGATTGATTTGGTCTTCAGTTGCATCATCAAACAAAGCTAACGCTAATCCAGAAAAATAATCTGCAGAAGTTTTCTCCCAGAAAGGGTCTTGTGATTTAGAATTTTCATCATACAAAATATTAAGTGCTAAGTCTTCAAGTAATTCTGTTGCTTTATCTGAATTTCCATTTTGATATAAACTATATGGTAAAGAAAGTGGATTCCATGCATTTCCTTGCTGAGGGTCTCGAAAGTTCAAAAGAACAATATTATATCCTTTCGCTCTTAACATTTCAGCTGTTTCTTCGTAAATTTCACCTTTTGGGTCTGTTACAATCATAGATTCCCCTTTTTTAGAGAGTAAATGAACCATAGGAAGTACAGTAGTTTGAGTTTTACCTGCTCCTGTTGAACCAATAATCAAATTGTGATATTCACTATCATCTACCCACACACCTTTTGGACTCATAATAATCGGAAGTCCTGCTGCTGATGCAGTCTTGGAAGAAGGTTCTACAACTTTTAGTTCTTTCTTCATTTCTTTTTCAGTTGCCCATCTTGAATAGCCCTTTTCTTTTTTTGCTTCTGCTTTTATTCCCAAACCTTTTTCTCTATCAAAAAAGTAAGAAGATACACTCGTAAATATCGCTACTAATGCTCCAACAAAGAATAATAAAGTTGCTCCAATATATTCAGACTCAAAAGCAGGAAAAGGGTTTAAACCATGCAACAAACCTGTATTTGCAAAAGAAGAGATGTTTAAGACTGCAATTGAAACAAAATATAATAATACAATACAAAATATTACAAATATTAATATATCTTTTGGCTCCGCTCTAAATTTTAATTTCATTTATCTTCATCTCCTCTATCATTTATTCCATAAATTTTTATTGCCTTATAAATACCATTTTCATATTCAAAAATTTCATGACTTGTTCCCAATTGGTCAAAATAGCTATATTCAAAAACAAATTCATATTTCTTATCTTGATTAATATCAATAAGCTCTCTTAGATTAAGTGTTGGAATCTGATACATACTATCTGAAATTTTTTCTATCAATATCTCTATATTACCACTATTTTCAATATATGCAATAGAAAAATAAATACTTTGTTCTTCCATTCCTAACGCATTTGAAATAATATAAAGATTTTCTTCTACTCCATCATTATTAAAATCAAATTCTAACTTCATTGTTTTTGTAAATGAAGGTTGAAATGTAATATTATATTTTTTTAAAATATTAGTAGCTTCTTTTATTTCCACCTCTGACATCTCTACAGAGTGGTAATTTACAACATCAACTTTCATATTTCCACGATAAGCAAAAAAGTTTTTTGGAAAAGACAATAATGGTTTATTATTTTTATCAAAGGCATACCATTTATCTTCTGTATATTGAAGAATTGCATCATATAAATATTGATGATTTCCATATATTTGATATGTTTTTCCCAATAATTCCGTTGCATCTTCATCTGCTTTTTCCCAAATTCCCTTTTCATATTTCAAGTAAGTAGTTGGAGATATTAATATTTCAAGATGATTTACTTTCTTTTTTAAACTATCAAATCCAAAGAATATCATCATAATTACAAAATAAATTAGAAGTATTGATATTACTATTACTATTTTCTTTTTATTTTCCATCTTATCCCTCTAATCTGTCTTTTTATAATAATGAAATTGTACTGTTCCCCCAGATTTATATTCACTCCATACAGTTGTCTTACTGCTTGCTGGGTCTGACATTACAATATCAGTATCAGTAACACCTAATACTGCCACCCAGTGTTGCCCAGGTTCCTCTGTTCCCTCGCATTTTACCTGAAGCACTAAATAATATCCTTGGTCTAAATAATTTTTCACAGTCGTTATTTTTTCTCTTTCTGTTTTTCCTCTTAAACTAACTGAGCCCCCGTGAACAAAATTTGGGGTTAAGCCTGATGTTTGAGGACCATTCCATACCCAATTTGCTCCTGAAAAACCTCCACGTGTAAGTAAATATTTTACCATTGTTCCTGGATTAAAACTACTAATTGTAACTTGTGTACCAGACATAGCTATCAGTTTTGCCACTGATGTTGCCAAACATCCAATTCTACCAATTGTACAATCTACAGTTTGACCTAAATTATTTTTACAACCTCCTGGTAATATTACTACATCTTTCCAAGTCTTATCACCTTGTCTCCAAGCCACATAATCTCCCGTTGCTCCCGTATAACATCCATCAGAAGTAGAACCACCATTTCTTGAACCTGTGAATTCAATCATTGTATAATTCAGCTTATTAAGAACCTCAGTTTGGATAACAGAAGTACTGTGGTCTTTCGTTGCTGAACGATGACCTGGGTCCAATACCTTAATTTTTCCATCTGGAGTTACAGAAGATAATATAATATAATGACCATTTTCTGTTGCAAAAGTTCCAGTTCCCTTAACAGAAGCCATAATCATTTTTCCACTTTGTAAAATTTTAATAATATTATCTATATTTCGCTCGTTAACTGGTATATCTCGTGCTGAAACCATAAAATGAGATTGTGTTGCCTGGTCTATCACAAATCGACTGGAAGTTCCTCCATCATCACGGTATTTTCTAGAACCATTGACATCATTACAAATATATTCTGCTATTGCTTGAGGCGTTGTTACTTTTCCTGTCAAATTTTCTACTACCATAGCATATGCAGTTGGCAAACATCCGGCTGACGAAACGGTAGAACCTCCACTACAATAAGGAACATGAGCATAATCACCTTGATTATAATATTTTCCACTTCCAGAATTGGTTGTTGTTCCAACCGCACCAGAACAGGAAGCTTTTATTACATTGTTTGTTCCATAAGTCTCTGCAAGAATTTGATAAGCATCACTACCATTCTTAGCCGCTTCATTCCATTGCTTATGCGTAGTACTGGTATAAGGAGTAGAAATAATATTTCCAGATGCATCAGATAATACTTTTCCAGTAGTTTCTGCTACTGCCTTTCGAACATTAGAATCCGCAGACAAAGCAGGTTTATATGTTCCTCCACTATGTTGTCCAGAACGAACTGTTTTTCCTTCTCCATACATTGTACATCCCTTATCTGGGTCACAATAAACTTGGTCCTCTGTACAATTACGAATTGGCAAAATCCACTGCCCATTTTCCTTATAGATTTTTAAATAACTGGTTCCCATGGTTTGACCACGCATTAAAGAATAACTTCTAGCTGCTATTGCCTCTGCTTTCATAGCTTCCATTGGAGCTCCTCCATTTTCAGCATAAGTTACTCCTGTAATATATTTTTCAAAATCAATAAGTTCTTCTCCAGGAATTGGTTCTCCCCTATTTCCATCACCACATTGTAACAAGCGAACTTTCAAATTACTAACATTCACAGTTTTATTATCAATTGACTTTACTGTATAACTGCAATTTCCATTTATTTCTCCACAAATTGCACCATAATCATAACGATTTCCAATTAAATATTCATATCCTGATTTATAAGAATAAATAACATTTTTCATAACTTTTCGTTTTTCTAAATATAACTTATGGTCTTCACTTAAATCTTTTACGGCCTTTGGTAAAACTTTATTAAACTGTTCTGGTAAATAAGTAGAAATCAAATAAGTAATAAATGCTGGTGGAAGATTTGCTACCTCACTAGCTGTTCGGTATGTTTTATAAGGCTGTTGGTCAAATTCCATTGTATATAAACTATCATCTCTACTGATATCCAAAACATAAACTGCCCAATCATTTTTGTCATGATAAAGAAATTCTCCTGTTTCTTCATCATAAACCGCCCAACATACGCCTTCCATCTTCCTTTTTACCATGTGTTTTGCTATTTTACGAAGCTTACTTTTTTTACCAAGCGTAAATTGCTCATGGTCATAATAATAATATCCCTTAATATAACAACCTTCTTCTTCTGTTTCCCCTAAAAACCAATCAATTGATTTTTGGTCACTCTGGTCATAATACCAAGATAAATCTCCTAATAAGTCCCCAGAAGAAACATCATCCATATTCTCTCCTTCTTCAGAGGAATCTGTTGTATCAGCATCACTAAAAATCGTATCTTCAATATCTTCTGTATAGAAAACAGTTGATAGTAATAGAGGAATATCTAATTGAATTGATGTCCCTTCCATATTTTTACCACTCAAATAAGTCTCATTGATTTTATCAACTTTTTTATAAAATTTTTCTTCTTTTTTCACTGCCAAATCTTCATCTGAGCAAAACAAACACTTTAAAGTTATTGTATTGGTCAATCGGTCCCAAAATCCAGCTACTCCAGCAACTAATTGTCCACCTTTTAAAATTGGATATAATATAATAGCTGCTACTGCTGCAACCAAGAAAAATAAAAAGATGCCAGGTAATGCAGGTGCGATAAACATAAAAATTTTCTTTTTAATACTCTTACCAATAGCTTCTTTTAACGGATTTCTATTTTCCTGCATAACCTCACCACCTTAACTACTTATTATAGGCCGCCTCCATTACCGAATGAATCTAATTCTTGTTCTGTAGCAATTACATTAATTCTCATTCTACGACTACCACATATAAATAAAGCTTCCCCTTGATTATAACGTTTGATACTTTCTTTCTCATTATCATTTAAGTCAACTAGGAGTGACAAATCCTCTACAGCTTGTTTCTTAAGTCCCATTACCAAATAATAAGCTGCATTATCAAAAATTGCTTTTCCTTGAACAATAACACTTGGGTCACAAAAGTCTGTAGGTTGCTGTGTAATAATAATTGTTCCAGTATTATATTTTCTAGCACGTCTTTGAACTTGCGCTAAGAAATCTGCTCCTAAAGTATTATTTCCACTTAGCAATACATGTGCCTCATCTACCATTAAAATGGTATTCACACTCGTGTCTAAAGTTAATCCCCAAGCATACTTCAAAATATTAAAGAAAAGAGCATTTTTTATATTTGTATCAGCATTCATTAATTCTTTAATATTAAATACAATAAAGTTACTTTGTGGAGTAATTGTTGTATGTCCATCAAAGTAATATTTTAACTCTTTTACAATTGGCCTAATTTTAAGTTCCAATTCTTCCATAATATCTCGTTCATGCGTTTTTTCTGGCATTGCATTAATTCTACCACGGATAGTTGCATAAACATCTTTAAAGGTTGGATAATCCCTAGATGTGAATTTTGTAAAATCTGTATTAAAATCAATCCCAAAACGACGATATGTTTCTTGAATTACCTCACTATAAAGTGTTAAAACATCTTCTTTTATATTTGGGTCATAATATTTGATAAACGCTTTTAGAGTCTGTAAAGTTCTAGTTAATACTGTATACCCTAAACCATTTTTCATTTCATCTTCATCTGCATCTAACACCACTTCTAGAGGGTTAATCATCCCAAATTCTCCACCCTTACCAAGGTCAATAAAATCTCCTTGATATAGTTTTGTCATCCCCTCAAGTTCTCCTTCAGGGTCAATAACAACTATTTTATGATTGTTTCGAATATGTGTTCTAAGCATTAATTTGGCTGCAGTCGACTTTCCACTTCCTGATGTACCTAAAATAATTAAGTTTGCGTTATTTCTATTATGCTCTTTTTTAATTTGATATAAAAATTGATTAAATAGAATTACTCCACCAGAAAAATCTACCCCAAGCAAAGTAGACAATCCTGGGTCTTTAATACTATCAAAAATAAATGGATACATAGCAGCAATTGTTGGCGCTGGTATTGGAGTACCAATTCTGTCTTCAATATTCTGTTTAGGAAAAATTGGTAAAATAGATTTCAATACTTTTTCCTGTTCAAATCTTAAAGGAATCGCTCTTAATTCCATTGCCTCTAAGTAATTTTTCACCTGTAACTTCTTCATCACTAATTGGTCTTCTGAATCCGCCGTAATCATAATATGCATTTGAAAATCATAAATTTTAGCTTGTGAAGCTGCCAATTGCGAAATAAACTGTTCAAGAGATTCATAATCCTGACGAATTCTTTCTTGAATTGTTCTATCATGCTCCTCTTGATAACGCATTTTTAAGTCTGCAATTTCTTTATTTAACATTTTGGTAATTACACTAAAAGGAAGTGGAATATGTTTGATAACAACTTTAATTCCAGACATACTTGTTAAACTAGATAAATATCCAGGCTGAATATACTTCGGATAAGAAATTACAGTTAATATGGTAGCATATTTATCACTAATAATAAACTCTGATGGCTTAAACTCCAAACCTTTTGGAGCAATTTGACTCTTAATATCCATTATCCAATCACCGTCCCAAATGTCGTAGTTTGTCCACCATTTAAGAAATTATCCAAAATAATTCTTAAATCATCATTCGTTGTTTGTCTAGAAGAAAGTCCAGCATTCGCGAAATTTGTTACCAAGTTACGAATTCTTTTTTGAATTAATTCTTCATCTTTACTCTTAAATAATAGATAATACTCTGTATCAACAATGTTATTATTCATAAACATATTTGCTTTACTAATATCTTCATTAATTAATTTTCTAATAATAGGACTATTTACAGAATTATATAACAATTGAAGCTGTGACAAATATACATTAATATCTACTGGTCTATCAGCACATATAATCCAAAATTCATAATCAATTGTATTATAAACAGTTCTCAAATTGGTAATCACAGCATTCTGAGAACTATAATCCATAATGAAAATATTTCTTGGCATAATCTTTATACCAGTTACTTTCTCATTGTTCTCTAAAATAATCATACCATTCGTAATGCTTTTAATTGGTACAAAATTATCATTTGTAAATCTACTCTTGTTTTTCTTTGCCATCTACAAAGCACCATCCTTTCCATTTATAACGTTGATTGTTTGTAAAAAATATCCATGCATTTTGTATAACAGTAAATATATTATGATAATTAGGTACTGGCATTACTAGAAAGCCAGTAACACAAGCTGGCGCTAAAACCATTGCTGTTATCCAAATATTATCTAAATCGAATATTACCAACATCAATAATGTTGTTCCTAAACCTATCGCAAACATAGTAAGGTCAAATGGGGTAAATAAGTTAAATATAAGAGTAGACTTTTTTGAGTTGGCTGGTATTAAATATCCATTCATTTCGTATCACACATCCCTTTCTTTTATTGCTTTGGCTTCCCACTTTTTGCATCCAAATATCCTTGTAATTCTTTATTACGTTTTTCTAACTTACGAGCTGCCTCATCCGCATCATCACGAGCCTTAAGAACAGAAGCATAATCATTAAATTGTTTTTCAGTAATAAGTCCACGTTCATGAGCAATTTCTTCCATCGCTTCACGCATAGCTCTTGCTTCTCCTGCAGCATCTGAACTATATCCTCTTTCCTGCATAATATAGCTTGCTCTTGTTTCTACCGCAGTATCATCTACATCTGGAGCTAAGCTAGCAAAATAAGAACGATAGTCTTCATAAGAACGCTCTGTTACAATCTTTCCATCCTTATCACGTACAACGTCGCCATTAGCATCCATTTTGGTTGTTTCAGCAAACGCCTGTCCATATGCACTTGGGTCAAAACGTGCAAGGTCAGCAAGTTGTTGACTATATGATTGCTCATCTCTTTTATAATTGGCAATTTGTTGTTGGTTCGCTTTTATTCTATCTCCAATATCACTTGTAGTTCCAGTTTTGCTTCTAAGACCCGCCATGTCTGTAAACTTATCTTTTACTTTATCATAAGAAGTGTATCCACCTCCACGTGCATTTCTTGCTCTACTCGCAGCTTCTACTCCTTTAAAACCTGCTCCAAAAGCGGAACCTTTTCCACTAGAGCCATTTACCATTCCTCTTAACATTGCACTTGCTCCTCCTGCTGCTCCAGTAAAAGGACTTCCAGCATGTCTTAACATACTTCCAATTGCTCTTCTGCTTCCTTGAAAATCAAAGGAAGTAGAACCATCTTCATTTACTTTTCTAAATTTATTCCCGTCTGTCAATGCACCCATGAAGCCTGCTTTATTTCCGTCTTCATCTTCTTTATCCATCGCTTTTTTAAAATCTTTCAACCTTCCTGGAAGCGAAGCTGTATTAGCAAGCATCCCACCGACAAGTCCTGTTGCTCCGCCTACCGCAGCTGCTGCTATTGGAGATGAATTGATTTTTCTCATTGGATTTAAACTAAAGTTTCCATCAATCTTAATTCCAAGTAAATCTCCCAATAACTTTGGAATTTGATTTGCAAATATCAAAATACCTAAAATAATAAATACTCTTGCAAAAAAATTAGTCGTTCCTAAATCTCCATTTTGCATTAAAGCAGCAATTAAAGTAATTGCAAAATATACTGCTCCAAGTCGAATAAACAAATCCGCATATGTTTTTCCAACTTCTTTTATCCATTTATTAAACATTCCACTTTTAGAAGAAGAAGGGTCTATATATGAAATAATTGGAACAGGAGATATTAATTGCAAGAATCCTAGCTTAACCGTCCTAATTGCTATATCAATACAGAATGTTAAAAATATCCATGCAGTAAATATTCCAGCAACTGTTGAAACAATAAACATATAATGAATCGCATATCCATCACCAGTAGTTCTTTTTTGCATGAAAATAGGTTCCCCATTTACTTCCTTATGAATCATATCATTTACACTTCCAGCAATATACGCTTCAGAATAAACTTGAGCAGCATTAGCGTTCATAAAAGAACTACAATCTGCTACAAATTGTGTAGTATTAGCTGGGTCTGATGCTCCACATACAGCATCATCAGGGCGATAAAAAGAACTAAAGACTGCTACTTTTACTTGGGCTCCTATTTTATTTTGGTCGACTGGTTGTCCATTTACCCCAGTCCCCAAAATTATCTTTTCCATCACACGTTCTTCTAATAAAGTTTCTTGAACATCTCGCAATATATCAAAAGCCATAGGTGTTACTACAATTAATACCAAAACAACTAAAATATTTATAACTAACTTTTTTCCACCTTTGACTTTATCATTAAATTCATCAGGATTTACAATATACTTTATTAAAGAAAATGCTACTTTAAATACCATAAATAAACCAAGCAAAACATATATCCGGTTTGCAAAATCTGAAAAAATTTCATTATTAAATGGAGTTGCTCGAGCAATATCCATTAATAGACCATAAATAACTTCAATCAAATAATAAACTACTTCATCTATCATTCCTAACAAACCAACTAAAAGTCTTCTAAGTATCTCCATTTGTTTCACCTCTAAATTATTCTTATATCTATTCTAAAATAATTACATTTTTACGCATTTATACTTATACTATTATAACATAAAAAGATACAATAATGGAACTCAATATTGTACCTTTTTAATAAATATTTATTATAAGAAACACATTCCATCTTGTGATACACCAAATGTACTAACCACAAACTTTATAACTTCTGGAATAATAAATAAAGCTGCCGCCATAGCAATTCTAATTATAAATTTTTTAAATGCTTTTTTATTGGCATCGGCTTCCCCAGATAATAAAGCGCCAATAAAATCTCCCATACCTAAAATAATAGCTAATACAACCCCTGCTATTTGCAAAATAGTAAGACCTGTTTTCAAATAATTCAAAGTTTTTTGACCTAGTAAGCTATTGCAATTTGCTTCTGTCACATCTTGTTCTGGTTGTGATGGTGTATAAGTTGGACTTGAAGGATTATTTCCTGTATTAATATCCTGATCTAAATTATCTAATCTATCTTGTACATTTTGTTCAGCATTAGAACCATTTTCTACAACTTGATCATACTGTTCTTGATTAATATTTCCAGAATTTAAATCTTCTTCAGCTTTTTCTCTCAATGAAATATTACATGCTTTTACCTTCAAATTCACTTTATTTTTATAAATTTCCATATTTGAATCATAGCTTCCTACTTTCATCCAAGCTGGAAGTTCTTTGTCATAAAGAAAGTTATGACTAAAATCCACTGCGACTTTGTCTAAAATTGGTTGTATTTTACTATCGTCTACTGCATAGCCAGTCGAATCAGCCAAACTAGCACATGTTATATTAGATAATTCTGGAATTGCTGTTTTATCAAAATAAATATCAATTTGTTCATGTATACTGTAAATAAGACTAGAACGTCCTTTAAAATCAGTTCCAGCATTAGAAGCTTTATTGCAATAAGTTTTCTTCTTTTTATCATCTATTATTTTTCCACTATCAAAACATAGCTCTGTAGCCCAACTCATACCACTTTGGTCAACATAAGCACTCGCTGGACAAGTACCAGTTGTCTGAAACGACTTTTTTAAATCACTACTTTCATAAAAAATATTCTTCGTTGGCAATGTGTCTGAACTTCTTTCTGCTTTAAATGGACTGTATTGATAATACCAAACATATTTCCAACTCTTATCTTCTAAAAAATAATATGCATAAGCATGATAACCTTCATTATTCCATTCGCAAACTTGCAAACAAGTATTATTATTTACACATTTATCCATTCCACTTTTTATAGGGTCTGCTTTTCCTTTTAACGGAAAGAGCAAAAAACAAACAAATGATACATATATTATTGTAAAAAATTTAAATTTTTTCATATTCCCACCAACATAAGTATAACATAAAAAATATCAAAAAGAAAATATATTCAATTGTAATAAATTATAAATACAATATTTTAAATAAATAAAAAAACTGAAAGTAAAATTCAGTCTTTTCTAACTAGCTAAAATAGCATCAATACATCCTGCAATGCCTGTTCCTTCATCCCCTGCAACTAAACCGATAACTAATTTTACAATGACAACGACAAAGAATACAATAGCTGCTGCAACAATACGTTTAATAAATGTTTGTTGTCCCTTTTTAATTTCATCTTCTTTTTGAGCCATAACAGCTTTTCCTAAATCCAACATACCCCAAATAATCAATAAAATTGGTACAACAATTTGAATTATTGTTACTGCTAAACCGATAATATGAGCAAGTTGTGTTGGAATTCCTGGTTGGAATACAGTATCACATACATATCCTTCATCTAATACATTCACTAAATTCATAAAATTCATACTTATACCTCCTTGTATATATCTTTACTATACTTTAAACTGTAATATTTGTCAAGAATTACAGGTTAAATAGTCCTAAAATACTACGTTTCTTTTCTTCTTCTTCTCCAATTTGCTGTCTATCAAAACCTAATCGAACTAAAAAACGATTCAATGCCATAATTTCTTTTTCTCTTTCATCTAATGGTGGCATATTATAGAAAATTTTTAATCTTGATTCATACTCAAAATCAAGTACATCTTTTGAACTAAGTAAGCTTTGATTCAATATTACTTTTTTTCCTTCTAAATTTTTTAATACTTTTGGTCCTAACATCATCATACGATTTAATTTGATAATAGAAGGTTCAATCAAATAAATTACTGTATGTACTAAAGACTCAGCAACAGCACTTTCATTAACATCAACAAGAATAATATCAGAGCTACTATATTTTGCAAGTAGTCCCCCTACTTCATTACTACTTGAACTAATTAAATCTTTATCTCTAAAATACATAAAATCTCTTTTATCTACTTCTATTGCTTTTACATCATAATTTTTTTCTAATTGTTTCTTCATCATATAAATTAAAGTGGTTGCTCCTGACTGTTTAGTGACATTTTTAACACCAATAATTCGCACACCTTGAGTTGGAACATAACGTTCTAAAATGTTTGGTCCTGTATTTGTATCCAATTGATGAATATGAGCAACATCACGATAATTATTTGGATGCTCATACAAATACATAATTCCTTCCACGTTTCTTGTAAAATTATAAATTCCCATTGAAATTAATTTTGATAAATATTCAGAAGATGTTCCTTCTGGAGAATCATCTAATAACAATATTACTTTATCCATGTCTAAAGAAATCGATAATTTTTGTAAGTTTTTTATATCTTTATAATCTTTGATAGCAGTTATATCAAGAATCATTCTCTGAAAAAAGAAATTTTCAAATTGTGCAATTAAATCATCAACTTCAAATTCTCCATTAAGTCTTTTAATTACATCTATATTTAAATCTTGAAGCATTGTTTCATATTTATTTGCTACAATTACATTCATAATATCACCTTTCTTTATACATCTAAATCATATATTGTTCTAGTATCTCCTTTAACAGGAAATTCTAATAATCCACTTAAAAGAGGAACTTCAAAACGCATATAAATAATGACAGAATAATAAACACCACGCTCTGTTACATTTTCATAAACACAATAAGGATAGCTAACACTTTCTTCTAACAATACTTTTGAGCTTCCCTCTTTTGGAGCAGGACAAGTATTATGCCTAAATACAACCCTCGAACGATAGCCACTATCTTTTAAAGTCGCATCTATTTCAGCAATTGTCTCAGCATCATATTCCCTATGCTTTTCTATAATAGAAATAATCTCATTTTTTGCTTTAAACGCTTTTGAATAACTTAAAGAGCCAACCAACACAAAAGCAATAATAAATACAAATACAATGACAATATTATATAAAAATGTATGTCCTATTGCATCTCTCATGTTATCAACTCCTATCCAAACAAGTCAAACGAACAAGTCTCCCCACCCATAATATGAATACTATGAGTTTCAGAATAAACAGGAAGTTTTACAAAAGTACTAATAATAGGAAAATCTATTTGAATGTATGTAGTTACTCCCAAATAATATTTATAAGGGTCTTGACTATCACAATAGACATATACACAATAAGGAAATGATGGGTCTTGAGGATACATTAATGCTTCATCTTTTATTTTGCACTTCAATCCATCTATTCTATTATATCCTAACGTTGATAAGGTTCTTCTAATTTCAGTCAATGACAAATCATTATACCCTTCATACTTTTCTAAAATTCCTACAATCTGACTATTTACTTTAAAAGCCTTAAAATAGCTCATGGTACCAGCAAGTATTGCAAACACCATCACAATAAAAATTGCAATAATACCATACATGAATGATGAACCAATACTTTCTCTCATGAGCTATTTCACTTCCTTTGATTTATTATTCGCCTTTTCCTGCTTTTCTACATTCTTCATATCCTGCAGAGTCAAATTCATTTCCTACTACACCTGGATCTTGACATCCACCGCTTTTCCACTGACCACCATATTGTTGACAACATGACTTATCGGCAGTACCTTTCATCATGTTACTAATAAGTGGAGTTGCTACTGCTGCTACTATGGCAATAAGCACAATAGCAATTACTGTTAAGTTTGCTTCACCTGCTGCTTCCTTCATACAAACATCACCACCTTTACCATCTCATTCTTATTATATCACATTTTTTCTTTTGTAATCAAGTAGTTATATGCTCATCATCATCATTAATGAAGCAAGTAATAAGAATAAAATTCCACCACCTGTACAGAACAACATAACCATAGTTTTATTTTCCATTTTTTCTAGACGTTCTTTATATTTCTGCTCTCTCGATTTATTTTGAAGTGACGAAACCGTTCTTGAAAACATCATAAGCTGTTCTTGCTTATTTTCTTGAGAACCTAAACCCAAACGATATAATAAACGCATCATACGCATAGAATCTCTAACTGGATACTCTTTTGCGAAATCCATATATGGATCTACAGTCATATCTCCAGCTTCAATTTTTGCTACCATCTTTCTTAAACCTGGACGGAAAATCTCTGGTGCAGTTTCAATAGACCTAGCTAGTGCTACTGGAACTGTATAATGTTGAATCAAAATTTCTAAACTTTTTAAATAATATGGTAACATTAAATTTATTTTGTGCAAATTTGCTTTATAATATGACTTTAACTGATTATAAGGCATCTTAAAAGCTAAAAATCCACCAATAAAACAAATCAATATTTTCACAAAATCCATATCAGATAGAAAGAAGAAGAATAAAACAGCTATCATCAAAATTCCATCTCTTACACGCGCTGTAAAACATTTTTCTAAATCATAATTATCTCCATATTTAATACTTAATAAAAACTTATAATCATCTTCCATTAAGAATCTTAAATATGGTTCGGTATCTTCAATAAACTTTTTGGTATCTAATTTTTGATTTACTTGGAATATTACAAAAAATATTAAGGCAATTATTATAAACATCATATTACTCAGCACCTACATCTTCATTATAATATTTTTCACCACTAAGTAGGAAGTAAGTATTCAATAAAATAATTCCATGTAATAATAATACTACCCACCAAGTATCTAACATTGCCACATAAGTTTCTATTCCAAGTAATACCTGAATTAACATAACCATCAAGTATAAAATGATACCAAATTGTAAGAATTTTTTATGGAATGTCGCGCGGTCAATGCGGTCACGATATACGTTTTCAACAAGCATGTCAATATCAAGCGACATATTTTCTAGAGAAGCGCCCGCATCTTTAGAACCCTCGTTTGTAATTTGTAAAAACAATTGATGCATATTTTTAACAATGTAAAAATCATATTTACTATTCATATATTCTAATGACTGATTGATAGTACCATTTGCGTACGCTAAATCAATCATCATTTTTACATCACTCAAAACAGGTTCTTCTAATACCCCTGATTCATAGACTCCTTCAAGAGCTTTTACAAAAGATTGCGTTGTAGCAAATTCCATAATCGTATTTGTTGTATATACTTGAATTTGCTCAAAAATAAACTCACTATACAACCTTTTGCATCTTAAATAAGTTAAATAAGGAATAATCATAACAGCACATACTGCATAAAAGATTGAAATCACTAAATTGTAAAAATAAAGATAAGAAATGACTGATGCTCCTACTGCAAAAAGTGCAATTTGTAAAGCATATTGCCTTGGTGTATATTCTTGTCCCAAATCTTTTACTTTATCCCTTACTACTTTAAAGGAAAAAGGAGCATATTGATCATATAAATTTGTTGCATTTTTTATAATATATTTATAAACACTATCTCCTGTATTTTTACGATAAACCATAACAAATACAAGAATGAGTGTTATTGCAACAAAAATCATAAATGTCATATTCATTCCTCCTTCTATTCAAATAAAATTTCAGCTTGTGTAGGTGTTACTGATGTCACCCCTACATTATTTCCAACATTTGGAGTAGGTATTTTTACTGGTGTAACAACAGGAGTTACTGGTATTGTTGGTACCTGTTGCTTTATTGGATTGGTTAGATTTTGCTCCCTATCATTCTCTTCGACTTTAATAATATCTTTTGGTAAAGTTACTCCTTGAGCATCTAAATAATCAATTAAATAATCACTAGGCTGATTTCTATATACTTTTCCTGTTGTTGTTTTTCTATAAATCGTATTATAAATTGCATTATTATCTTTATCTACATAAAATTCCGTTACTTCTCCAATTTCACGCACAAACCGTTTTGTTGCTTTATCTTGATATCCCCTAATATAAACACCTAATTGAATATATCTGTAAATAGATTTTAAAAATTGGTCAATATCTTGATTTGTTTCCAACAAACTATACATACGATTTGGAATAGACGCAGCTTTATCAGCGTGAATAGTTGATAAAATATAGTGACCTGATGAAATAGAGTTACGTACCGCCAAAACAGCTTCTGCGCTACGAACCTCCGATAACAAAATCCATTTTGGGTTCTGTCTCATACAAGTAACAAGTACATCTGAATAAGAAGCTATATTATTCGTTTTCATAGCAACAATATCTCGATGTGGAAATATCCTATCTAAATGAAGCTCCAAAGTATCTTCTATAGTAATCAATTTCTCATTTTCAATCGTTTTAGAAGCTAAATATTTAACAAATTCTGTCTTTCCTGAACCAGTCTCTCCACAAACAATAATATTACAATGACCCATTACACATCGTTCCAAAAAATCATGAATATCTAAAGTAATATAGTTTTCAGCTAAAATCTTTTCTTTTTCTAATCGAATCTTAGCTGGAGTTTTACGAATAACGACTGCAATTCCATTTCTAGCAATTGAATCATGCACAAAGTTAAGACGTAATTCAGCACTTTCTGCATCTAGAAACGGATGAGCCATATTAAAGGTTTTTCCCATAGTATTGGAACATTGAAATGCAAGCTTTTCCATAAAAGCATTATTAATTGCTGGATTTTCTTCTCTATAAATCCCTTTTGACAAAGTCTTAATCCAAATTTGCCCACCATTACTATAAGAAATATCGGTAATATCATCTCGCTCTAAATAAGGTTTCAAAGGTCCAAAATCTATTTGCTCAAAAATATTATCATTCATATTTATTCATCCTCTGTATTATTTTCATCTTCACCTGTTCCAGTATCAGGTTCATCAATAACAACAGTATGTGAATTAATAAAATCTTTTAAATATTGTGTACTAACTTGAGTTTCTCCATTATTTTCAATGGTTGCTCCATGTGGTACCGGAAATAAAACAACTCCATAATTTGACATATAACTTGCTTTTCTAAGCAAAATATGAATTTCTTCTTTGACTCCAAATATCAAGTATGCTGGTGTTCTTGTTTCAGCAGTATTTTCAAATACATTTCGTCCTTGATTATCTTTTACAGCTAAAATTTCTACATTTTCTAACAATTTACCAACCATAATTTTTTTATCATCATCAGTTGCCTTCATATAAATGTCGATTTTAGTATTTGGCATCATTGAATTTCCATAAGTTGTTTCCATGTTTACAGGGAAGTTATAAACAACCTCACCTTTTTTTATTTCTACAAATGCAGAATCAGGTAATTGTTCCTTAGTCATTAATACATTTTGATAAAACATACTACCTTCAGGTATTACTGTATTTATAGCAGCATATTTTCCAATAATTAAACCTGTACTTCTAATTACATTTTTCTTAACTGCAATAGATGGTATTTTAATTGTTTCAATATCATCCTTTGTAATTAAATCTCTTGGTTGAATTGTTCTTTTTGCAATTGGAATAGAAATTTCTTTTGTTGCTTCCCTAATTTGTCTGGTATATCCCCAATATAGTATTCCTATAATGAGTACTACACCAAGAATTGTTACTGTATTTTTGTTTTTTAAAAAACGTTTTACAGAAATAATAATATTATTCATCTTTCCCTCTCCTTTTCTTTTAATATGGTGTTTCCAATATAGCGTCTATTCTATTTACAATATCAAAGCTCATTACATCTGTTACACTAGCTGCCTCTAAGCTCGATACTTGCAAACTAACTTTTGGTGGCTCTTCATTCACATCATAAATTTTAATTTCATAAGTACGCGCTAATGAAGCATTTTCTGCAAATCTTCTAACAAAGTTTTCTACAAATTTTTCTCTATCAATTCTTATACTACGGTCTTTTCTATACATCGCTAAATCAAAAGCATCATACATTGCCGCCTCTGTTGTTTCTTTCAATAAATGATAATTATGTTCATCTGTATTGGTCATAGCTTGGAAAAAGTAAACGAAAGCAATCGATACTAATCCAATACCAATGATAAATACTGCCCATACTGATTCTCTCATTTACTCTACCTCCTTGTTATTCCATCTTTCTCATCACAATCATTCCAATTTCCAACACCACAACAAGTAGTACTACCCCTATTTCCTGAAATACTACAGCTTTGGAAATAATTTGAAAAATTATAAGAACTATCTTCTACATTACCTCTAATAAAGTAACTCTTACATTCTTTTCCCTCTGATGTACAATCCATATTAAAATCGTTATAAGTTGTTGATTCATTATATTTTCTTATTTGTTGAATTACTGCTGGTGTAAGTGTAATTTGATACATTGGAGCTTTTTGATAAATCGCACTACCATTGACTCCACGATTATTCGTAATAAAGTTTTCTACTAAACCTGTATCACTCCAGTTGCTTCCTGGGCTTCTTCCTTCTCCATTCAATCCTGGGAATGGTTCTCCTAAGGAAATTGGTCGATAAATAAGATTTAGTCCTTTTAATCCTGCTGGGTCGCAATTGTCCGTTTTACACGGAAAACAATTATCTCCTTCACAATTTGGGTCATCATTCTCAATGATTTCATTATGCACAATATAAGTACAGTCATATTTATAATCATCATCTACTAATTTATCAAAATTATGTTCAAAACCACCTTCAACATTTCCACCTGGAGTAAATCCTGGATAAGTAAGTCCAATATCATATTTACCAGATGGGGTCATAAAATGAACATGCAATGCACTATATCCCAAATCGATATATATTTGACTAGAACTGCTACCCGATTCACTACCATTTACTGCAATTCCCTGTGGTTTCAAAATTGTACTAAATACACCATCTTGTAATGTATACTTTATTTCTTTGAAATAAGTAGAATTTGCTTTTTTTTGCGGTGAATAATCAAATACAACTACTTTTTGACAAGTCAAATGTCCTGGTGCCACTGTAGGTGGACACTTATACTTGATTGTAAACCTTTTTCCAGTTGTTGAAAAATTATTATCACTAGTAGTTGGTAATTCATCTTTCTTTAATAAATCATTATAATCATATTCGTCATGCGTAAATTCGTCATAATTAATTGTAAGGTCCGGATTAAATTCTTTATAATCTACAAAATCTTTATACGTTTGATATTTAGAATATCTCTCAGCTTTTACATTTGTATGGCTGAAACTAGCATATCTATAACTATCAAATTCATTCCATGATGTACAAGCATGAATATCTGTCTCAATCGTTTCCATATCTTCTTTTGCTTTTTGATGAATTTTTGCTTTTGCTGCACTTCCTGGGTCTGGATGTCCCAAAGTACTACACCAAGTTCCTGGTGTTACATTTTGATTGCCTGAGTCAAACGGAGCATAGTATACTGTTGCTGGATACATTGTATATCCAAACGGCTTTTTTTCCTTACAGCATCTATAATATCCCGATTCTTTATTTCCACAAGTTCCCCATCTTACACAACGATAATCACAATTTTTTTCAGGGCTTTGTTTAGAATGTGCATATGACCAATCTTTTTGTTGCGCTATTTTCCAAGTATCCCAAGTAGAAATAACTTTGTCGTTTGCCTTTTCCCAATCTTCTTCAAACTGTTCTGTATTAATTTCTTCTCTATCGCTTTCTCTTGTAGAACCATGAGTTTGGCATTCTCTTGTACTTGAAAATTGTACACTTTTCCATTCTGGAGCATGTCCTGTATCACCTACAGTAAAATGATTTCCAGCTTTCACTATCATACTTCCATCTGGAAAATCATATTTCACATCTTCCCGACAGTAAACAGCACAATATGGGTTGCTATATTTTACATAGTAATCAATAAATACTTCCTCTTTGGTTCCTGGAGCAATATCTCCACTTTTATAAATACATACCCACTTTTCTGTATCTTTTGCTTCTACACTTGTACTACCTGCACAATTTGCACCAATCATTTGCTTTAAATCTTCTATTAAATCATCTGCATAATCATGCCATCTACATTCATCTTCTTCTGAAGTATCACAGCCTTTTTCAATCCAAAATTCTTTTGGTTTTTCTGGATAAGCTTCCATTAATTCTTTACAACATTTTTCTGTAAAAGGAGCAGGGTCATCAAGACTACACTTTGTCTGTAAGCAATTTAATCGGAATTCTTTTCCAGGCTCATTAAACCACTCATTTATTTTTTTAGATATTTCTGACTCACTTAAACCTTGTTGAGCATATTCAAGTTTCATCTGATTTTCAAAATATATACAACAAGTCATATCAGGATTTTCATCTCCTGGCTTTGGAAAATGATTTGGATTATCTTCATCACAGATTGGACTGATAGTACAATCATGAGTAGGAATTCTTTTTTCCCATTCATCTAATTTACATCTTAAGTGATTTTCTTTATAGGTCCAAAGTTCAGACTTATAATTAATTTCACAAGTGGTATCTTTACATTGAATGATACTATTCATCCAAGTAATAGTATCCATGCTTTGGACACAAGAAATATATGTTTCTTCTATTTGAATCAATGGTTGAAACTCACATCCAACTTCACTACATGCTGGATATTTTTCATCAAATTCCAATAATTCTTGTTTTTTCTGTTCCCATAATTGTTCTTGCTCTGCATTTCCTCTAAAATATACAGCCATACAATTGATAAAAGAAGGTACAGAATCTGATACTAACATACACTGTTCTGGAGTTTGACCCATTCCTTTATATTTTTCTTCAATTTCTTTCAGTTTTTCTTCACAGCAATCTGCTTCTTGCTCCGTTAATTTATCTCCTCTTTTTTTGTCCTTTGGAAATCCTTCACCAGTTTCATAATCACATTTTGGACTTAAAAAATCATAAAAATCAATAATTTGTAAAGCATGTCCTTTTCTTGGATTGGCAACGTCAGCTGCAGTACATTTTACAGAACGACAACTAGTAACTGGCTGAATTCCAATGTCTTCAAAAGTCGTCCATAATAAATCTTCATCTGAAAAATGTGTCCACATTTTTCGAGTGCCAGATTCTTTTATTCTAGCATATTCAGTCAAAGTCATAACATAAAAGCCATCACTAGAAGTTGCATATCCTCGAATTGGTTCTATCAAAAAACGATATCCTTTTTGAGCTGGATTTGCTCCAGACTTATCCGCTTTTTGATTTTCTTTTCCCCAAGTTTCATTATAGCAAGCAGCGTTCTTATCAGAAATACCACAGCCAACCAATTCTCTTGCATAGGCGTCCATTACTTCCTGTTGCAAAAATTCCTTTTCCAAATAACTAGAGCTTAATTGTAATCCTGACATTACTGTATACTGATAGCCAGCCGAAAAAGCACCTGTCGTTAATGTGCCTCCTGTCGTTTTAATTCCACTAGAACGACTTGTATGTTTTAAATTTTGTGTTTTATAAGGGTCTACCGCCCATATATCCAAATGAGAACCCATCTGAGTATAAGAACTACCGTCATAATAAACAAAACTAACTCGAATTCCTCTTGGCGCAGAATTAATCAACTTAAATCGGCAAAAATAAACTTGACTCAATGTTTCATCACAAGTTCCCCCAGGCCCTGTTGGAGGTGTTGACGAATCACCATTATAAATATTGATATTTAAAGCTTTAACATTCATATTCAAACAAAACATTATTCCAATTCCAAATAGAAATGGCATTGTTAAATATTTTACTATTTTCTTCATTCACTTCACCTCACATTATAGGTCTGATTTTTTATCATGGAAATATAAAATGATTCCCCCAACAATAATAATTGTTAACAATATATATAAATAATAATCTGCCCAAAATTCTATAATAGCGTCCCAATTGAATTCTTCTTCTGGCTTTGCTGGCTCTGGTATGATTTCTTGTTTGTTTAAATATTTTGTAACACCATCATAAAATTCTTTATAGGTCATACTATGCTTTAACCATTTTTGACACAATTCAAAATTCTCTATTCCCTTACAAATATCACTACTATAATAAGGATTATAAGTAGGTAAAGTTACATAATTAGTAAATAATTTTTCATCTGTACAACTAGCATCTTTCGCGTAAAAATCAAAACGTATTGTGTCTCCTGACTGATAATTTGTCAGTGTAAAATCTTCATTATTAGAATAATGATATTTTCCTGTAGAACGGTCTATCATATAAATTTCATTTGTTAAATTTGATACTATAATTTCAAACGTAACACTATATTTTGTCTCTTGATATCGATATCCAAAATTAACATTTCCTGCTAACTTTTGAAGTCTTACTCTATCTTTATAATTGCATTCTGCTTTCACTGTTATTGGAGCTATAAATAATACTATTAAAAATACTATTCTAAGATAATACTTTTTCATAATTATCATCTACCTCCATTCTTAATTATAACATAGAGATTATCCTAAAACTAGGATTAATTGCGCATTTCTGCAATAATTTACACTATTTTATCTGATATAAATAGTTTTTATTTCTCACATGAAAATCTATCCATATTTTCGCCGCATCTATAAGGTCTGCTGAAACTTCTATATAATAAGTATTTTCTGGTTCAAACTTAGAAGGTTTTACTCTACTTAAAGTAATTGTTTCCGTCTTAACTTGTCCTTCTTTTTCATACTTTAAAGTTCCAAAATAATAAATAAAATTATAAAGGTTATAAATTCTAGTCAATACTACATTATTATCAATTTCTAAAGTACCTCTTACTTTTAAAATTGCTTTTTCATGATTGCTATTATAATTTGGATGAATAAATTCTGCTGACTTATAACATTCATTATTAGTAATACAAAAATCATAAGATTCTCTAAACTCTTTACTAACTTCAGTCTGAAATAAATGAATTTTTGTTTCTTTAAAAATGCTTCCTTTAAAGCTTAGATCTTCTTTCATAGTACTTTCATAATTTGATTTATTCTCATCCAAGCGAAATGGTTTTAATTTCACTCTAATATATTTCGAATTAATTCCATTACTAATATAATCAACATGGTCTGTATAAGTAAATGTCATCCCCTTATTTTGATACGCTTTTGGAATTTTAAATACCAATAATTGTTTTTCAAATGTATTTGATACTATATTTGTATTTTGATAAGTATGTCCAAGGTCCATCAAATCATCTTTATAATTCATAATATGGTAAAACTTTTTACCACCAACTTCTAAATTGACCATAGCAATTTCTAAAGCTTTAGACTTTCCTTTACTTTTTATAGTCAATTCTAATACCACTAATACTTCATCTTTTAAAACTGAATTCCCTTTATAATCTTGTGCAGTAACATAACTATTTGTAATACCTAAATTAAAGCTCGTTGTTGAAAACATCGTATTTTGATTCACATCTCTATCATAAATTCCTATATTCATATAAACCATAAAACAAATAACGGAAATTCCCACTAATATTCCAATATCTATTAAAAATTTATTTTCATAATAAATATATTTCGTAAATCTCCAAAATCGATTTACTTTTCTTTGAACTTCATTTGTTTCCACTTCAAGATTAACTTCAAATTCTTCATTATCCGTTTCTTCAATTTCCAGTTCTGCTAAATCTTCACCAAAATGAAATTTTTTCACATCAAACCCTGTTGCTCTTACTAAAACAAAAATCAAAGAAGCACATTGAAATATCTCCAAAATGATAACAAAATCTCGAAATAATCGAACACTTCTAATCTCAAGCAAAATTGCTTCCATTTCTGTAAACATAGAATAAGCCAAATTGTAAAATACCAAAATTGCTACTGCTAAAACAATATTAAAGATATAAAGAAATATTGGTTTTTTCTTAACATACATCAAACTAATAATAATCAAAGATAAAACAATAATAAAAAATGGAAAAATAAACATCCAAATATTAAACATTGTATTTGTTAGATTATCAATCGGAGAAGTTTGATTAGAAGCTATATACTGATTTAAAAAATTTAAAATAATATTTGTTCTATATACTAAAAAGGCAATAACCAAAGTCAATAATACATGAATTAACTTAAAATGTTTTACTAAAAATGCATACGGTTTCCTTAGTATCACACTTATCACCCTCCTATTATTATAAATACATTATAACTTATATTTTCTCAAAAAAAAAGAGATTTAACACTCTTTTTACGATTTTATCCATTTAATCTTTCTTAAAGTTACTAATTTGTTGCTCACTTAATCCTGTTGCTTTTATAATTAATTCTAATGGTATTCCAATTGAAAATAATTGATTAGCAACTTCTAATTTTCCTTCTTTTATTCCTTCTCTTATTCCTTCTTTTCTTCCTTCTCGTATTCCTTCTTCTCGACCTTCTTTCAATCCTATTCTTTTTGCTTCTTCTCTTAG
>JAAWNF010000066.1 GCA_022798795.1 Bacilli bacterium | reverse complement strand
GTTCTTGTCTTTGTCTCTACATTCCCTGCTTCATCTGTTGCTGTATATGTTATTGTATATGTTCCTGGTACTGCACTTAAATTCCCTGTTGTACTTACTCTTGGGGTACTATGATTATCACTTACTGTTACTCCTGTCATCAAATTATAACTTGTTGCTTCTGTATCTTCTATTGTTACATTCTCTAATGTGATTGTTGGTTTTACAGTATCTATCTTATATGTTCCACTTGTTAAACTACTACTGTTTTCATTATTATTTGTTGCATTTAATTTTATTGTATATTCTCCATCTCCATTTAATGGTATTGTTACTGTTCCTAACTTTCCATTTACTGTTCCTGTTTTTTCTCCTTCACTTACTCCATCTTTTATTACTTCATATGTAAAGTTCTTTATTCCATTTACATCTACTGCTGTTGCTATTACATTTGTCGCTTTTATCCATTTGTTATTACTACTCATACTACTCAGATTTAATATTGGTTCTTCACTTTCTTTTCCTAGTATATATGGATTACTTTCTGTTCCTTCTCCACTTATTATTTTTACATCAGAATTTAAATATACTGTTGGGCGTACTGCAAGAGTAGAGTTAGCCACTTCACCACTACCAATACGTCCTCCTGGGGATACATTCCATGCACTCTTTGGATAGCCAGTGTGAAAAGTTATTGTCCACTCATAATATAAGTTATTATATAGCCAGTTATTACTCATACATGCATTATTTGTATCTGTCATCTTTGTTGTTAATGTACATCCACTTCCTGCATATCCAAAGTCTACCACATTCATTAATCCTACATACCCTGTTGTACTATTACTCTTTTCCCCATCTATAAATGATTGGAATGTAAAGTTAGTTTGGATTTCACCTCCTGTATACCATGTTGCATTATGAATATATCCTCTATGAGTCACATCTATATATGTATTATTACTATAGAATGAACTTCCATTTAACTCTGTATTTAATGTTGCTGGTCTTCCCCAATCACCATTATTACTTGTATCCCAAGCTTTACCACCAGTACTATAGTAATAGTTTGTCATTATCTTCATTTTTTCATCAAATATCCCTATGATTCTCCATTTATGATTCTCATCACAACTACTTGAATTTGTTATATTTGAATTTCCAAAACATACCCAGTTATTTGGATTACTTCCTGTATATCTATCATTTCCATCTGGGTCTGTTACTATCTCTCCATTTTCTCCTGGGTCTGGTAATGAGTTTGCTTTTACTTCTACTATTCTTGTTGCTGTTGCTTCATTTCCTATACTATTTGTTACTCTATATGTAATTGTATATATTCCTGGTGTTGTACTTAAATTACTTGTTGTTATTATCTTACTGCTATCTATTGTTCCATCTATTTCATCTGTTACACTTACTCCTGTTAATATATTATATCCTACTACTTCACTTGGCTTTAATGTTACTTCTTCTGGATTTACTGTTATCACTGGTTTACTATTACTTATCTTATATGTCTTACTTACTTCTCTTCTATGTCCATTATTATCACTTACTGTTACTCTTATTTCATAGATTCCTTTTTCAGTTAATGTAATTTTTTTACTGAGTCCTTTTACTATTACTGGACTTTCTTCATTGATTTGATATGTAAATTCTGTTACTTTATTTGGTCTTATTCCACTTACTGTGATTAATACCTCTTGTTCTTTTACATAATTCTCATTTGGTTCTGTCATTGTGATTACTGGTAACATATCTAATACTATTACTGTTCTTGTTACTGTCGCTGTTTTTCCGTCATTCTCTGCTGTATAGATTATCTGATATGTTCCTTCTATACTTGTATCTATACTTTCTTCTATTTCTTCATTCTTCTTTATTTCCGTCTTATATTCTAGTTTTTCTCCTATTTTTGTTTTCGCTACTGCTCCTAATTCTATATAGGTTTCATTCAATCCTACATAAATCGTTGCTTCTCCGTTTAGTTTTATGATTGGTTCTGTTTTACTATGACTTGGTATCTCTCCATCTGGATTTGGTGTAATTACAATATCATCTTCTGGTCCATTCGCACAATATTCCTTATCACATATATTGTCTATATATATATTTCCTTCTTCATCCACATAGATAAATCCACTCCCATCTATCTTTCCTTGGATTTCTACTTCTTCGTCTCTCATTTCTTCTTTTACTGTGAGCAATGTCAAATCTCTTTTCTCATAGAAGTATTCTCTTGGGGCCAAAAAAGAATCCTCAGAGTAATCTACCTCTACTGATTTTACTAATCCCTCTATACTTCTTTCAAATGTTGATTTTTTTCCTTTTCCTATTGTATTTATTATTATTGGGCTCACTATTAACGCGATAACTCCTATTATAATTATCACGACTAAAAGCTCGAGCAAGGTAAATCCCTTTTTCGATTGCATAATATTCACTCCATTTCATTTCTATTCTATAAACTAGTATAGCCTATTTTAAAGTTCATATTCATTTTTGTACTCGTTTAGTTTCATTATTTCTTGCTATACAAAAAAGTTCAATTTGAATCTTTCAAAATGAACTTTACTTATATATATATTTTTAGACTTACAATTTTCTTCCAATCAAGTAATAACAATATGAAGTACTTAGAATATCTTTATTTCTATGAAATTTTCTCATTTTCTGAAAATAGAAAGTTCTAATAAAAAGAAAGCCTATTCACTGACTTTCACATACCTTCTTTTTTCTTTCATCATATATTCTGTAATACAAGTTTCTATTTCTGGTAATGCTTCTCTCTGTAAATTAGAAAGAGGAACAAATTCCCTTACTGTATCAATATATATTTTTCCCCAAACGAGTCCCATTTTTACTTCTAAATCATTAAACATATCTGGTGTTATAGCTGTAAAAAAATAACCAAATAATAACCTTTTTTGAGCCAATAAAATCCTTTTATTAGTGAGTACCACTATATAAGTACTGATAATATCTAATGGATTGTCATTCTTTTGAGCTGCAAATGCATACTTTACAATTTCACCTGGATTTAAGTGCAAATCAGCTATTTTAGAATGCGCCTGTAATCGCCAAGCAACAGTAAAAGGATATCTCTTTTTAAATGCTTTCGTTTTCTTATAAACTTCACTTTCCATAGAACCCCCCTATTCAGAAATCATATTACTATCTTTTAAAAATGTAACCAAAGCCTCTTCTGATATAACTCCAATAGTGGCCTTTACAACTTGATTATCCTTTACGACTGCAATAGTAGGAGTACCAAAATCATCCCAATTTAAACCCAGGTCATCCACAATAGAATGTAATTGACTTTCAGTCAAATTGTCTGTATTAATATCAACATACTTAAGTTTATATTCTTTAATTACCTTATCCAAAGTTGGATGAAAAGTTGTACAAGCTCCACATCCAGGGCGTCCTATATAAACTAGTTTTTCTTCACTTGCCGAATAAGCATCTGTAAAAAGTTTCATTGTTTCCCTTCTTGTCATACTAGTTTGAATCATCCCAAATGCAATTAAAGCTACAAAAGCTACAATTACACCAATTACTACTAAAATTTTTTTATTTTCATTCATATTATAATCCCTCATTTCAACGATTTATTATTTTTATTGTATCATAATTTATGATAATTTAAAAGCACTACTTCTACTATAATTTATGCATCTATATAATAAAACTATTCTCTTGAAAAGTTGGTTCTATAGTCAACTTTTTAAACAATTAAAGTCATACAGTTCTTTTTCTTATACTTTGCCTAAATATGGTATATAAAATATCTAAATTCTACTTGAATTGTAAATTTCTCTCTCCACATAATCAATTATATAACCATCCATTCATTTTCTATGCATAACCTTTTCCAAACTCACACTCTTTTTTAGATATTAACATAAAATAGAAAAAAAGTCCAAAATAAATTTTAGACTTCAGTTTAAAAATCCTCATAATAATTTACTATCTTTTCAAGTGTACCATCTTTTTCTATTCGACTATATTCTGCACAATAAATATCATGAGCTATATTTTTATCAAAAAACATGTTCTCAAAATTTTCTCTCTCTTTTAATAACAAAGGATTATTTGTCCACAAATTAAAATGTCCTGCTTCATTTATTCTTTTTGACATATACTGATAACAATTTTCAAAGTGTCCTTCTGCTGTATCTATATTTGGATAATTCTTAATAGAAGTTGCTAATTGCCTTTTAGCTAATAAATATAAATCAAAATCTCTATCCGAATCAGATAAAACTTTTCCATATATACTTCTTGGTTCTTCCTTTCTAGACCCCCTATGGTCTTCTATTGCTTCTTTTATAATAACCAATTGTTCCAATGTAAAAAAGTCTTTCATTTTTGAGTCTTCCATAAACATTTTTCCAGATTCCTTTTCATGATTATCTCGGTCTTTTATTAACCCAATATCATGATAAGATGCCATTGCGTAACACATATTTTTATCTAATCCATAATAATCCGCTAACATCAGTACATTTTTAATAACATTATGGACATGTATCATTCCATGCGAATAAAACTTCTCATATTTTATAAAAATATTTTTACCAATATATTCTAATAATTCAGAATTGATATCTTTTGTATCATAACATATTTTATCTTGAATACCATTCATAAAAATCTCACTTTCTAAAACACTACTTATATTTTTTCATCGAACCACAAGAAGTTGATTTTCCTATATTATCAGTATTATTAGTATTTATAGTACTATCTGTATTTAGGACTAGGTATCATCTATATTATTTGTATTATTCATATTATCTGTACTATAAGTATTATCTACTGTGGACATTTTGTGGACATTGTCCACATTCGTTCACTAATATAATTATATCATCATTTTGTTCTTTATAAAATGTTCGATTTTATACTTCTACTAAACTATTTTCTGAAATTGCTTCATATATTTTTAATTTCATTTCTTCAGAATCATAATTTCCATCAAGAAAACTTTCAAGTATTTCATGTAGCAAATTTTTATTTATATTATTTGCCGCCACATGATAACTTATGTTTTCCATTTCCTCAATAAATTTTCCACATATTAGACCATACCCATTTAAAATTAAAAATTGTGCAGATAAGGTTATGGCTAACCTTTTATTTCCATCAACAAAAGCATGAAATTTACAAACACAAAAGAAAAGATGCGTAATTTTATCTACAAAGTTAGGATAGTAATCATCATTTTGTATATGTGCCAATACAGATTTTAGTCTTCCTATATCTATAATTCCTTTGTCGCCTCCTCCACTAACATCAATTGTATTAGAATGGATTTGTTCAATTAATTCATCTGGTATATATATAATTCTTTTATTCACGATCTTTCAACCTCTTAAAAACTTCTTCTGTCTCTTTCATTCGTTCAAGTAATTCCTGACTCTTCAATCCTAGAAATCTTTCAAATTCTGATTTATCTAATGGACTAATATATTCAGTTAATCTTAGGTGTAAAGCATCACGAAATGCCAAATCTCTACTTGCCATTTTATTTCGTGCTTTATTTTTTAAAGGCTCATATAATTTTTGCTCTGAAAAATCATCAAACAATTTATCTACTTCATAGTATTCTAATCTTGCATTTTTTTTCAAATACTCATTTTTTAATATTTCTGAAAACCCACCCTCATATGATGAAATTAAATCTAATACTTCTGAATAAAAAGTATCTCTAACTTTATCCTTTGCATTTAAATTAAGTATTACCTTATATTCTTTTGTATTTTCCTTAAAAATACTTTCATAAATTTTATCAGTATATCTGGCATACTTATACTTTCCTTCTACCACGTAATCGCGTAATGCATCAGTAAATAATTTTCTATAATTTTCTTCACAATACCACGATTCTAGATAATCTTCATCCCTTTGATTGATATACTTTGTTCCACCACCAGTTTTTTTATTAATTAAGTCTATAACTATATCTAGAATTAATTTTCTAACTTCTTTAGCTCTCTCACTTTCAGATAACAACATACCTATATTTAAAAATGCTCTAAAATCAAAAACTGATAATCTTGTAATTTTTTCCTTGGTAAGGACATTAATGTCCTT
>JAAWNF010000005.1 GCA_022798795.1 Bacilli bacterium | reverse complement strand
TGCCCGACTAAAGCCCGACCCGTCCGGCAGTCAGCCGGACAGGGAACGGCAAAATTTTTTACACTTCTTTTACTTCTTTATCTCACATGAGCAAATGCTGTTGGCTTCTTTTGTTAGACATTTCAATTTTTTAGACAGAGCTCTTTGAGATATAATTCGTTCCTCATTATAAGAAATATATCTAAGTTATATGATTGCATCTGATCTATACCATATTATAAGAAATATATCTAGATTATATAATTATATCTGATTCTATACCATTACAAACAAAAAAGTGTTTCCACTTATATATAAATTTAAAAGTATATACAAATATTCTTATAAAAAAACTGTGGCAGAATGGAACATTTATTGATTCCATTCTGCCACATAAGGGAACATCTATTTTTTATTATCTGAATTTTTCATTTCTTCAAAATTCTCTGGCAATTGTTCTTCGGGCTCTTTTACTTTCGATGTTGTCTCTTGCTCCTCTACCGGTTTCCATGCCTGCCCAAACTTGATGTCTCGAAACAATTCGGTTAATCCAGTGATTTGCTTTAACCGAAGAATCTCATCTCTGCTCATTCCCATATGTTTAGAAATCCAGGCATCCGACCTGCCGATCGCATGAAGTTCTTTAATGATATTGCTCATTAAATCCACATCATGGCTTCCTCTTGCTCGATTATGGCGTATCGTACTTGCCATTCGATTGGAAAGAGGCTTGTCAATCACTGTAACTGGAAGTCTTCCGTTTTCTCGTTTATAGATATCTGTATGATTTAACATAATCTGATAACGATGAAATCCATCTACAATAACGTACACATCCTGGGTTTGGGAATAATAACAGACAATCGGCATGGTATAACCATCTTCCTTTATACTGTCATACAATAACCGCATCTCTGGCGGCGCCACTGCATTGGGATTGTAAGTATTTGGCACTATTTTTTCTATAGGTACTGATATTACTTCATAAGCCGGACTCTTAAAAATGCTATTGCTCATTTATAAACCCTCCATATTTCCTTCGTATAATATCAATCCTTTCCTGCTCTTTTCTAGATACTCCAAACCCCATAAACCTACAGATATGATCATTTTTTAGAATACAATAGCACATTCTCTTCCAACTTGGAATATCTTTGGTTGTTTTAATATCATCTGTATGATCTGGAATTTTTCCCACAAAAACAACCCTGGAATTTTTATTTACTGTATAATTTGATACACCATTTCGTTTAATTTGATAACCATGAAGTATCAATTCTTCAATGGTTTCTTCTGTCAGTCCTCCCCCTGTTTCATGCCAAAATTTGATGGAAGTTCTAAATTTTTTGACATAATTATTGCGAATCCTTACTGGAAGTGTATCCAATAGAAACTTTGTGTAAGATTCCCAAGTATGTCCTTGTGGCAATGAAATACTTCGATATCCCATGGCTTTTGTACGTGCATAGACTGCTGTGAAATTAGCGCCCTGAACCCTACCTACCAATTTTGTCCATATTTCAGGATCAATCACACGGTATAGATTTAGGCTATCCTTGGCGTAATCATTAAAGGGAGACGCTACCCGCATCTGGCTCGGATTCAGTCCTGCCTTATAATACAAGTCATATAGTTTGTTGTACTCATAACCAAATTGATAATATGCCGCCCACACATCATTATTTGTCCAATCATAAAGAGGTGATGCACACCAGACATCTTTAAACTGTTTGGTAATCCAGCATTCCCCCTCATAGCCATATTTCTTATGTAGAAAACCACTGTATCGCTGTAAAGATTCCTCTGCCCGTATTCCCACCAGGCATACCGTCTTACCTTTGCCATGTTGTTCCTTGTAAAACCGTCCAAATTGTTTTGCCAAATCTTCCTGTGGCATTCGGTATCGGTAATGATGAAATGGATTGTCCATATTAATTACATAAGGATGTTTGGGCATTGGCCTAACCCAAATATCTTTTTTGTTCTCATCCCATGGATACCAATACATCTCATAGTTGCTCAAAGCAGTCCTGGTGGCCATGGGAAGACATACCCAATATGGCTCCACCTCATGCTTCAACTGCTGAAACGTTCGCTCTACATACTCTGTCGTCATCGTATACTGAGCCTCAAAATCCTGGTGAAACATGCCAATCAGTCGATCTGGATAATACTGCCGCTTAAAATCCAACAGCAGGTTCAACAGCAGGCCGCTGTCTTTGCCCCCACTAAAAGAAACGTAAATATTCTCAAATTCTTGAAACAAAAAATGAAAACGTTTTAGAATTGCTTCATATACATTCTCTTCCTGGTATTCCCGTATCATTTTATGGCCTCACTTTTTCTCCTTTGTATAATTTTCTATTTTTTAATTATACTACTTCCCTGTTATCACCTCAATAAATTTTTCCATTTTTTTCCAATTTTTCCATTTTTAACCAAAATTTTACCATTTTTGCATTTACACTTTGTAGTTATATATAGAAATTTTCAAAAAATCATTTTCCACAAAAATAGCTATTTGTAGCTTAAAAAACATCGCTGAAAAGCCTTACACCAAAAATACTTTTTTCTGTATTTTAAGAATGTATCATACAAAAATTGGAAAAATTAAAAACAAAATATCAGATGATTGAAGCAAAATTCGCTGAATAAAAATCAAAAGAATTGGATTATTTCGTAAACAGATAACGATTATAATATTAAAAAAATGTCAAAAAAACGCCGCTATCGTGTTACAGTATAGCGGCGCACATTGTTTGAAATGTATGATTCTATGGAACGAAACCAAACGACAATTCTCTCAAATAGTCTTCTGCTTCCTCTCTCGACTTAAAAATAATTACTTTTTTATTTTCTCGATACTTTTCAAGCAACTCATATATTTTAGGTAAATTTTCTTTGGGAAAGTCAAGAATAAACTGTTGGAAATCGCTGTCAAATTCTGTTTCACACCATGGTAAATCTTCTCGCACTTTTCCAATTCTGGATTTCGCACCTGAAAGACAAACATCCACTGGAATATCCAAAAGAAACACTGTATCACAGTATCTTAGACGCATCTCAAGTGTTCGAATATAATTTCCATCGATAATCCATCCGTCTCTCAAAACAATATTTTTTAAATGTATATCAAATTCCAGTTTTGTAATCGTTGTCTTATCCGCTCTGTGCCATAGCATGTCTAAGTAATAGAGCGGAAGCTCTGTCAAATCTCTTAGTTTTCTTGAAAATGTACTTTTCCCAGCGCCAGGACTTCCAATAACAATTACTTTTTGTAACATTTTACCTCCGTATTCCACCAAATGATAAATATCTGAATATCTCACACAGAACGATTTTTTCTATTAAGATTGTATTTCAAGACCAGTCATTGACTTGCGGCTGCAATTTCACTTTCAAAAGACAGCTACTTTATATATATCATACAAAGAAAAACGGAGAGCGCCAGGACACACAACAAAATCCCAGCGCTCACATTTATTTTATCACAAAATTAACATCGCATCCCCAAAGCTAAAAAAACGATACTTCTCCTCTACGGCCTTGCGATAAGCATTTAAAACCTGCTCTCTGCCAGCCAGCGCAGACACCAGCATCACCAGCGTAGATTCTGGCAAATGAAAATTTGTAATTAGGGCATCCAACACCTGAAACTGATAGCCAGGATAGATAAAAATATCGGTCCAACCACTGCAAGACTTTACCCAAAATTTCTCTTCTTGTCTATCGTCCAGTTGATGTTCTTCCAGTAGCTTTGTTGCAGCAGATTCTACTGTGCGACAACTTGTAGTTCCCACACAGATTACCCTACCTCCCCTTCGTTTTGTCTCATTGATAATCTTTGCTGCCTGCTCATCCAACTGATAAAATTCTGAATGCATATGGTGTTCCTGCACTTGCTCGGCTTTTACTGGACGAAAAGTTCCGAGTCCTACATGGAGCGTCACCTCTGCAATAGGGATTCCCTTACCTCTGATTTCATCGAGAAGCTCTGGTGTAAAATGCAGCCCAGCCGTCGGGGCAGCCGCAGAACCGTCATATTTTGCATACACCGTCTGATAACGGTTTTTATCTTTTAGCTGGTGGGTGATATATGGGGGCAACGGCATCTGCCCAAGTTGTTCCAAGATCTCCTCAAAAATCCCTTCATAGGAAAACCGAATCAGTCGGTTGCCATCCTCCACCACATCTTCCACCTCTCCTGTCAAAATTCCTTCTCCAAACAGAATTTTCGTACCAGGTTTTGCTTTCTTTCCAGGTTTTACCAGAGTTTCCCATAGATCTTGTTCCTTCCGTTTTAATAAGAGAATCTCTACTTTTCCCTGGGTCCCTTCCCGTTGGCCAAACAGCCTTGCAGGAATTACTTTCGTATTGTTGATCACCAAACAGTCCTTTGGAGTCAGATATTCCAATATATCCGCAAAATGTCGATGTTCCAACTTTCCAGAATTTTTATGCAGTACCAAAAGCCTAGAACTAGAACGATCCAAAAGAGGATCCTGAGCGATCAGTTCGTTGGGCAGATCATAATAAAAATCTTTTACATCCATATATTTCCTTACTTTCTCAATTCAATTCCCAACTCTTCCAGTGCCTTTAAAATCTTATCCATGGCAGGAGCATAGTCCGTTTCCTCTAAGGTCTTGTCCTTTGCGCGGAAGGTCAGAGAATACGCCACAGACTTAAAGCCAGATTTTATTTGAGCTCCCTCATAGATATCAAACAGCTCATAGCTCTCCAAATATTGTCCGCCTTTTGTATCAAAAATTTTCTCCACATCCCCCACAAGAATCGTCTTTGGCATCACCATGCTGATATCACGGGTCACTGCTGGGAATCTGGCAATTCCCTGATATTTTCTGTCAAAGCTGGCCAGTGCTGTAATTTCTGGCATATCAATCACTGCCACATAGACACGTTCTTTGATAGAATAATTGTCCGCAACCTGTGGATGAAGTTCTCCCAGATATCCCACGATTTTGCCATCATAAATCACATTTGCCTGTCTGCCCGGATGCAAAAAGGATTTTCCAGCATTTGGATCATAGCTTTCCTTACCATGAAGCCCTGCTTTATCAAAAAATTCTTCCACCACACCTTTCATGGTGTAGAAATCGCCATCTCCATACATTCCCAAAGTAAACTGCATCCGTTCCTCTGGAAGTTCTGTCACGGGAACCTGTTTGGGAAGGTAAATATTTCCCAATTCATAGAGACGAACATTTTTGTTTCTCCGGTTATAATTTGTGGATAAAGAGGTCAGCATCCCGTTCAGAGAGATGGTACGCATAATGCTGAAATCTTCTCCCAATGGATTCGAGATCACAACCGTATTCCGAAGATCACTGTCCTCTGGAATTAACAACTTATCGAACACCTTTGGACTTTCAAAGGAATAGGTCATCCCCTGACTGAAGCCACAGAACTCTGCTGTATCTCTTGCCAGCGCTTCTATCCTCAGCTTAAAAGACAATTTTCCAGTAGTAGCTTCTCCTCTGGGCAGGGAGGTAGGAATGTTGTCATAACCATAAAATCTTGCCACTTCCTCCGCCATATCTGCCAGACATTCCAAATCTTGTCTCCAAGACGGCACGACAACCTCCTCTTTTTCATAATCATAATCCAAATCAATTTTCTGAAAGTAGCCAATCATTGTCTCTTTGTCAATATCTGTACCCAACAATTGATTTACCTTCTTGGCATCGAAAGGAATTCTACGGCCTTCTTTTTTCTTGCCATACACATCTACTACGCCGCCTACTACTTCCCCCGCTCCCAGCTCTTCAATCAACTGGCAGGCACGATCAATCGCCTCCATGGCATTATTCGGATCCAACCCTTTTTCAAATTTGCCTGAAGCATCTGTGCGAAGTCCTACCTTCTTGCTGGATAGCCTGATATTGGTCCCGTCAAAACATGCCGCTTCAAACAGCATCGTCTGCACGTTGTCTGTGATCATGGAATTTTCACCACCCATAATCCCCGCAATTCCTACTGCTTTCTCACCATCGCAGATCATCAGTACCATATCGTCCATGGTACGCTCCTGTCCATCCAATGTCACAAATTTTTCATTCTTTGCAGCACGGCGCACAACAATCTCTCTACCAGCAATCGTATCTAAGTCATAGGCATGCATGGGTTGGCCATATTCTTCCATCACATAATTGGTTATATCCACAATATTATTGATCGGACGAATTCCCTGTGATGCCAGACGACGTTGCATCCACTGGGGTGAAGGTGCAATTTTAATATTTTTTACTACCCTTGCACAGTATCTTGGACAAAGTTCTGTATCCTCCACTCGGACCTTAATGTAATCATTGACATTCTCATTATTTCCAGTTGACGCTACCACAGGAGGTTTAAATTCTTTTCCAAAGGTAGCTGCTGCTTCCCTTGCCAGTCCAATCACTCCAAAACAGTCCACACGATTAGATGTAATTTCATATTCAAATACCACATCGTCGAGCCCTAAGGCTGCTATGGCGCTCTCTCCAACAACTGCATCCTCTCCAAAAATGTAAATTCCATCCTCTGGCGCTTCTGGGTACAATTCTCTTGTGGATCCAAGCTCTTCAATGGAGCACATCATACCGTTGGATGGAACACCTCTGAGCTTTCCCTTCTTTATTTTAATTCCGCCTGGTGTCTTCTTACCATCGTGACCTCCTGCCACACGTCCACCGTCCAGCACCACCGGAACTTTGTAACCTTCCCTGACATTGGAAGCCCCTGTAACAATCTGAATATCTTCCCCTGTTCCCACATCTACCTGACATACTACAAGTTTATCAGCATCTGGATGTTTTTCAATTTTCGTGATCTGACCGATGATAATTTTATCCAAATCTGCATCCAATGCCTCAAATCCCTCTACTTTGGAACCTGAAAGAGTCATTGCGTCTGTATATTCCTGTGCAGTTACATCCAAATCTGGGACGTAAGCTTTGATCCATGATAATGATGTATTCATAATTCTCTTGTTCCTTTCTTTTCTTCCCTATTTTTCACACTAAAACTGTTTTAAGAAACGATCGTCATTTTCATATAAAAGACGCATGTCATCAATCTCATATTTAAGAAGTGCAATACGTTCCAGTCCAACGCCAAAGGCAAAGCCAGAATACTCTTCTGGATCAATACCGCTCATTTTAAGCACCCTTGGATGCACCATGCCACAACCTAAAATTTCAATCCAACCAGAACCTTTACAGAATCTACAGCCCTTTCCGCCACATTTAAAGCATGTCACATCTACCTCGGCGCTAGGCTCCGTAAAAGGAAAATGATGAGGACGGAACTTCACTTTGGTATCTTCACCAAACAGTTCTTTTGCAAACTCTGCGAGAGTTCCCTTCAAATCTGCAAAAGTAATATTTTTATCCACAACCAGCCCTTCAATCTGATGGAAGGAAGGAGAATGCGTTGCATCTACCTCGTCTGAGCGGAACACCCGACCTGGCGCGATCATACGAATGGGAAGTTTTCCTGTTTCCATCTGACGCACCTGCACTGGAGAAGTCTGGGTGCGCAGCACAATCTTATCATTAATATAAAAAGTGTCCTGCTCATCCTTTGCCGGATGATTTGCTGGAATATTTAACGCTTCAAAATTGTAATAATCATATTCCACTTCCGGCCCTTCCACTACTTCGTATCCCATACCTATGAAAATACGTTCCACCTCTTCCAGCGCAATCGTATTCGGATGCTTGTGTCCCACCTGATTCTTTTTTGCAGGCAAAGTTACATCAATCACCTCTTGTTTTAACTTTAACTCTCGTTCTGCTGCTTCCAACTTAGCTTTTGTCTCTTCAATTAGACGCTCAATATTCTCTCTGGTCTCATTCACTAACTGCCCTACCACTGGACGCTCTTCTGGGAGCACGTCCTTCATGCTTTTTAAAACAGCCGTCAGTTCCCCCTTCTTGCCAAGAAAAGCGACTCTAACATCATTTAATTTTGCAAGCCCATCCGAATTCTGTATCTCACGGATTGCTTCTGCTTTGATCTGTTCTAATTTTGCTCTCATAATGTCCTCCATCTTTACAATCTTTTACGCTGAAATGAGAATTCTGACGCACATCCTATGGAACGCGTCCTGTGACAGGAACGATAAAATTTATCCTGTACTGCAAAAAGTCCCTATGCTTATGCATAGGGACGAAATTCTCCGCGATACCACCCTGGTTCTTGGGAATCAACGATTCTCAAGCGCTCAACTTTTGCGTAACGTGCACTGACGTCACATCCTACTCCTGCTCCTAATAAAAACTTTCCTAATCCACTTTTTTTCTTACTCATAAGTATCCTCACCTTTCTTTTTTCTTTTTCTAAATATAGTATTTATTGTTCCTACAATTCCACTTATTACCCTATCACTTACTACATTTAATGTATCAGCTGTTCTGTCAACAATTTCAAATAAACCATTTAACTTTCTTACTTTTCTATCAACATCATCTACGACTCTATCAACTTTTCCAACAACTTTTATAAGACGAACCAAAAATACGATGGCCACCACTACTAATATAATCAAAAGAATATATAATATGATTGGTAATAGTTCCATTGCTTCCACTATTCTTCACCTTCCTTCTTTTCATACATAGAATCAATTAAATTAAATAGGTCACTTTCTGTTAAGTTGGTATCATTTTCAAGTTCTTCACTTGGCTCACTACAAATCTTATCCATCTCATCTTCAATCATATTCTGATTTGTATCTTCTACAATTGGTTCTTCTTCTATAGAAGGCTCAAACTCTGGTCTTTCGTTAATTACCATTTGTTCTAAACCATCTACCTCATCTAAAAGTTCTAACTCTCTATTTCTTTCTGCCCTAGAAGATGTCGCAATTTCTTCCATTGAATCTTCTTGTGATTCTTTTACCTCTAATTCATCAAATAAATCTAGCCCCATATCCTCTTCTTCTGTATTTAAAGATTCAGTAATAGGAGGCATACTTCCAAATAACGTTGTCTCTAATTCGTCTTCCAAAGTTCCAAACGCTTTATTCCGAATATCATCTACAGTAAGCTCTTTTGAAACACTACTTTGAGTGACTCTTTTCTTTGGAGCAATATCATCTTTTCTATAATTTTTATCTAATACTCCATATACAGGAGAAATAATAGGAGTTGGCTTAAAAGTCTTTTTTTCTTCTTTAAAAGTAGATGCTGTATAAGCTGGACTTTTTCCACCATAAGCTTCTTTCCGTTCTAATTTTGTAGAAGGCTTTGGCTGTGAAACTTTTGTCACTACTTGTTTTTCTTCCTTTTTTTCTACATTAGAAGCAGTTGGTAATTTATCGAAATCTTTATCATCAAAGAATACTGGAGCTTTTGGCTTCTCTTCTTTTTTAACAACTTCAACTTCACTAGCTGGTTCATTCTTACGAGGAATTTCTTCCTCTTTTTCAATCGGTTTTACAGGAACTGGAATTTCTACTTTTCGAACTTCTGTTTTAACAGGCGTTATTTCTTCTTCTACTTCTTCTGTAAACATATTTTTTACTTTTTCTAGAAATTTCATTATATTCACCTCTATTTAATTATTACTTTCTGCTTCAACTACTTTGCTATCATTAAAATCATTTCCTGTTGAATTAAACAAATCATAAGTTTCTTCTTTATTGGTAAAATACTCATCATTCAACATTAACTTAATCACATTATGATTAAATTTTACTGTTGATAAAATATATGAAGCATTTAAAATAACATCATTAATATCCTTTTTATCAACAAGTGTCTCTATTCTAGCATAATTATAAGCAAAACGAACCAAATACTTTTTGTCTTGCTCTATAATTTCTACATAACCATCTTTATCCTTGGTGTGAATCACTTTCGAATAATATGCTTGCTCATTTGTCTGATACGTTGCTTTTTTTTGATAATAATAGCTGATAGCATCAATATATAAATAGTAATAATTTCCATTTGAATATAATTTATCATTGAATTCATCAGTGTCAATGTAAATAACACCTCTTGGGATATAATATTTATATCCTTTTCCAACTCGATTATAAAGACTATTTTCTTTGGATAAGATTACATTTATAGTATTATCAATACTGTCAGTATCTATTCGTACCATTGTACAACCTGTCACAAAAAATAGACAAGTTAATAAAGCTAATAATAAGATTACTTTTTTCATCTTTCCACCTGCTTACTATGATTATATCAAAAAATTAAGAAATACAAAAGAAAAAAGGAAAGAGATATGTAAAAATGTGTTAAATCTCTTTTGTAACATGAATTTTATAAATTGGAAAACCTTTTGAAGCAAATTTCTGCTCATATTCTGTTTCAATATTATCTACTATATTATCTTGATGTAAGTCAAGAGAAATATCAGTCATATGAAATCCAAACTCATTAAATGAAATTATAGAATATTCAAATAGCTGACGATTATCTGTTTTCATTTCAATTTCTATAGATTGTTTAAAAATGGTTTCATAACGTTTCAAAAAAATCGGACTTGTTAATCTTCTATGAGCATGTCTTTTTTTAGGCCACGGATCCGAAAAATTTAAATATAATAAATCTATTTCATGGTCAAATATTTTTTCTATTTCAGTCGCATCCATTCTTATAAGCAATAAATTTGATAACTTTTCCTGTTCCAGTTTCTCTACTACTTTTACCATAACACTATCAAATTTTTCAATCCCAATAAAATTAATATTTGGATGTCTTTTCGCTTGTTCTATAATAAACGTCCCTTTCCCTGTACCAATTTCAACATAAATAGGATTATGATTATCAAACAAACATTGATAATGTCCCCTCTTTTCCTCAGGACTATGTATAATATAATTAGAAGCTTCTATTCTTTCATGTGCTCCTTTTATGTGCTTTAATCTCATGTAATCACCATTATTATTATATCATGTCACGAAATGAAAATAAACTCATATAATGAATTAGAACAAATAAAGGAGTGTTTAAAATGAAAAAAGATAGAAATTGTGGAGCAAATGTTGCTTTAAATCCAGTTTATCCAACTTACCCAATGATGGGAGGGCCTGCTATGCCAGGAATTATGCCAGGTATTCCTAATGTTATGCCAATGCCTACAATGCCAAATTACAATTATACAACTAGCACAGGTAGTAACGATTACAGTAATGTAGAAGGGCAAATCAATAATTTAAACAGTCAAATTAACAATTTAGAACGTCGAATCACAAGATTAGAAAATATGGTGAATAATAGTTCAACTTCTTACAATACAAAATATAATGCATCAAATTATCAAATGATGTAAATTTAGTTAAAATATCAATAGTATGTTCAAATGGAATATACTATTTTTATATTATCAAAAAAATCATCAAGAAATATTCTTCATGATTTTCAATTTTATTTTTTCACAAACAATTTAGGTTTTGCCAATTCTTTATTTCCAATTTCAAAAGATTTTAGATACTGTCTTAAAAAATATACCTTATCAAAATTATTTGTAAAAATCATATCACACAATTCTAAAGCCTGCTGTAAATATATTTCACCATAAAAAGTCAAACTTGAATAATCATTTTTATTTATTATTCTTCTTCTTTGAACCATGTCATCATCATATCTAGCACTTTTAGAATACTGCAATAAATGAACAAATAAATTAACATTATTTTGCCAAATAACAGGTTCTAAAGTTCCATTAGGACATCTAAATTCAATCGTATTTTCAGATTGAAATCTATCAAAATCACTCACGTTATTAAAATTTACAGCTTGATATCTTTCATGAGAAATTTTACTAACAATCCCCCTTAAAGTTAATGAATCACATTCCAACATCTCTTGATAGTCGCTCCAAAATTGCTTTGCTAATGGTCTTGCATACTTTAACATACTAGACCTTGCATTTAAATAATCTCCATATACAAACCGATAAATAATATTTTCATATACAGACCATAGCTTGATAAAGTTCTTCCAGGATTCTGTTTTATTTCCTAACACTTGAGTCCCTATGTGAATATGTCCACCTGAACTTTTATCAATTGATGCATGTTGCTGAACAATTTGACAAACCGTTTTTAATTGACACCAAGAATCAGATGCATCTGTTAATATAGGAGAATTAATTTCTGCACCTCTACATAAAGAGCCATCTCCCCTTAATCGCCAAGAATCATCTAACTGATATTCTTCCAATTTCTGTTCAATTCGTTTTTTAAACGCTTTTTCAAATTCTAGTTCTAATCCAAAAGTAACTTTATCATCAAATCCTAAACGATTTCGCAATTCTAAATAATAATTTTCTACATAATATAATAAATCTTGTAAATCGATTCCACTCATATCAGATAAAGAATCATTTCCTCCAGGTTTTATAAATTTAAAAATAGGTGCATCTACGATTTCATTTGTTTTTCTAATATTTCCTAGCATACCAATTACCTCGTTAACCTATCATAATTTTCCCTTTTGATTCTTAATTTTTTGGTTAAAGTTGGAATATCAACTGGTTGATATCTTTCTTTAATACTTGATACGCAATTTCCAAAATCAAAACTTGAAAGTTCAGTTCTAAAATATAATGGCAAAAGTTCTGCTAGAGCAGTAATACAAATATATAATATGGTGATTAAAATATTATCAGAAACAGATTCCCTCACTAAAATATAATCTTCTTTATTTTCTTGGTAAATAATTGCTTGAAAATAATTATCTTTTTCTATATCTTCATCAGCAACATTATTATTAGATTCTCGAAATGAAGAAAGAGGAGAACCCAATATATCTTGTAAAGTCATTTTCTCTTTCCCAAATAATTCTATGATTTCTTCTTCTGTCAATTCTTTTAGCTTATACTTTTCCACAGTTCTAGTGTAAAAACCATCATTTGATTTTTCCCATTTTCCATAAAAATATAATATATTTGAAGCACCAGAATATTCACTATATTGTTCTTCATATCTGATATTTCCTAAATTATCAAATTCTTTCATTATATTCAAATTTTGTTGTCGCACATCACGATAGAATGGACAACCTCCAACCAACTTAAATCCACCTGCTATTAACCCAGCTGTCAATACATAAGGTGCAACTAACTGCATAGCACGTAATGATATTTTTAAATTTCTTACAGTGGCAATTTTTAAATTTAAAAATCTTGAAAATTTTATTTTGTTTTCTAAATCATTCATTTCTTTTTTCATCTGAATTAAAAATTTTTTTTGTTCTAACCTCTTTCGTTCATTTTCTTTAAAATTTCTTTCCTGACTCATAATCCAACCCCCTTAAACAATTCTCAAAGTAAAAGACTTTATGAAATCTTTTTTAAGGATTAGCATATAAATAATTATTCCCATTTTTGACTTTTAAAAATTCATTTATAACAAAATTTGACAAAAATAAAAAAAGTGATAATATAAGAAGCACTCAAGGAAAATCATAAAGTCTTTTACTATAAGAAAAAAAACTCTCAAAGAAAAACACTTTGTGAGTTTTTTATTTTTTATGATAAAACTAATATAGCTGGATTTACAGTACCTTTTTCTTCTCCTGAAATACCAAATTTTTTATTCCAGTATTGTTTAAATTCACTTCCTCTTGTACTAAAGCGAGCAATCATGCTAGAAACTGCTCCAGCCATATATCCACTTAATCCCATTTCGACATACACTTTTTCTACCACTTCACAAGTAGCCCCTTCTTGTAATTGTTTCAAGCATAATAAAGTGGCTTCTACAATACAACAAGAATAGGCATCATTTGTGTTATTATCTACATATTGCATCCAATTTTCTGCCTCTTCACTTTTAACAAAAGCTAGCCCCTCTCTCATAAATATATATTTCTTTTTCTTAGCCTCTAAATCAGCTTGTTCTTGTTTTTGCTTTCTAATAGCTTCTGCTTTCATTCTACGACTTCTCTGTTTATCCACAATTGTATCTCCAAAAAACATTCTTCTTGATTCTTCAATTTTTTCTGGGCTTCTTCTATCATATCCATATTCAATATGTGGATTAGAGTATAATTCTTCTCCTGTTTCATCCAAGATAATAGATGAAATAGCAGAACCATATCCAACAAATGGTATTCCATGACAACCAATTTCTACATTTGTAAAAAAATTAACATCTTTTAATATTCCTGTTTCATTTTGAGCTACTCCATACCACCATCCCCGATAAGAAACACTTTTTCCTAAATGTTTTTTCAATGCTTGAAACATTTTTAAAGCATTGGCTTCTTTACCATGTTCAGTCACATATTCATTTAATGTAATATCCTCTTTTTCCATTGGCATAAAATTACCATATTCAGTCATACATACAGATGATATTTCATTACATTCCATATTATCAATTAAAGTTTTATATTTTGGCATTCCATTAAAACGACTTTTCACTTCGGCTAAAGTAAGCCTTTTTCCAATATAAAACCAATTTGTCATATTCTTTATCTGTCCCTCAAATTGTTGTCCATCAGAATATATAAAATCTTTTTCATAGAATCGAAACCCAATTACATGTTCTTTCACTTCCACTTTCATTGGGTCACTGTGTTCAATTTCCATACTACTACTTTCTGATACAATAAAACCAGGATATAAATACTCCACATATTTTTTTGTTGTCTTTTCCATTTATAATTCCCCCTTAAATTTCACAAAGCTTTTCACTTTGTGAAAATTCTGATAAAAAAAGAAAATATAAATGTTTTAAAAATAATGACTACTATTTAAAAATGGTTAAATTTGACAAATATTATTTTTTATAATAAAATAACGTCTAAGTTGTGAATGCAACAAGTCTTTTAATCTCAAAGTGAAAAGCTTTGGGATTTTATTTTATAAAAAAATTGATTCATAATGAACCAATTCCTTTTAATTAAAATGACACATAGGATTTAAATTATTCATCAATCTAACTTTGTTATCAAAACTTGGATGAACATATCTATCTAATGTAATTTTTACATTTGAATGGCCAAGAATTTCACTTAAAGTTTTTGGGTCACAGCCTTTTTCTATACATCTAGTTGCAAATGTATGTCTTAATGCATGAAAATTATATTCATCTATATTTAGTGATTTCATAATATTTTTATAATGATTTGTATAACTTCTTGGTTCAATAAAATTTTTGGTACCTGTTAAAAAAAAACATGATTCTTCTTTTTTTAAAGTATTCAACTTGGAAACCAAAAAGGTTGGAATCGGAATGTTTCTTATCGAAGAAGCAGATTTTGGGTCATCTAATATTACAACCGTTTTAGATTTTTTATTTTTATCATCATTTTTAACCCGTATTAAAGTTTTTTCAATTCGAATAATATTATTCTCTAAATCAATGTTTTCCCACTTTAGACCACATAATTCACCAATTCTAATACCTGTATACAAACATAAAAATACACCGATATCTTCTTCTGCTATACAATGACTTAATCTTTGTTCTAACAATAATTGATGTTCTTTTGTAAGTATTTGAATTTCCTTTTTAGGAACCTTTGGCATTGTCACACAAATATTCATATTATGATAATTTAAAATTTGTTTTAATATAACCAATATATCCTTTACTGTTTTTGGAGCCATTCCTCGATTTAACATTTTTTCTGTAAATTCATTAATAATATTTTTATTAATTTGTTTTCTCTTATACTTTCCAAATGTTGGTATAAGATGTGCATATACCATATATTCATAATTAGAATAAGATGATTTTTTACAAGATATTTTAACACTTTTAAGCCAATGATATATATCACCACTAAATAAGGATTTATCAATTGTAGATATTTTTGACAATGTGCTCTTATACTTTTCTAATACCTCTTCTGGACTTTTGGCATAAATAAATCCATACTCTGTTTTTCCATTTTGATTGATTCCTTTCTTATATTTAATAAAGTATCGTCCATCCTTTCTCAAATAAACTCTTTTATGATTATTATTTTCCATAAATATTTCTCCTCTCGAATAAATATCATACAGAAAATAAATCTAATTATTAAAAAAAGTGCTAACACAGTAACACTTTTTTACGTTTTTTTTATATTTAAAAACGTCCTCCGCCAGAGCCACCGCCAAAAGAACCTCCGCCTCCAGAGAAGCCTCCTCCAAATCCACCTCCTGAAGAATTAGAAGAATTTGCTATTGACTGTGCCGAATAAGCATTAGAAACAGCAGTATTTATTGTAGAAGACATAATCCGATTAAAAATCATCATATCTCTCATTGTTCTCATATTATAATGAATGTCAATTAAATCTGTATCACCAAAATCATTAATTCTAAGTTGCATTGTCTTAGAAAGTTTATCAGCACATCCTAAACTAACCGCATAAACTAAATATTTTTCCCATAATACAATTTCTGGTAAATCTTTCTTATCCATCGTTCCAAAATCTTCCATAAATTTTTTTAAAGCTTTCCACTTTAAATAATGCTCATTGCCTTTCAAAGTTTTTTTCGTAAATGATAAGAAATAAATTAAAGAAATTATGGCTAATACAAAAATCACAATTCCAAATAGAAAAATATATCTAAATGCCAATACAGCAAGAACTAACCCTAATATAGAATAAAGACTAGATTTCAGTTTAATCCCTGATTTATTTTCATAAAAATTTTCATTCTTTGCTTCTATAGTCGCTAAATTTTTCCATTGATTAAAATTACTAATAAAAGAAGAATAACCTGATTTGGCTTTTTTCTTAAGCTCATTTAAAGTGATTTCTCGTTCTTTAAAAATTAACTTTATCAATTGTTTATCCGAAGCTGTCATAATAGCTTCATTTTCATTATAAACAAGCTTATAATCTTTTTTATTAAGTGGCTCAAAGGTTACTACTTTTTTATAAATTAAATTTAACAAACAAGCTGACAAATCATTATTACTAACATTCTGATGAAATAAATATCCTACAGTAGATGGATTATAATCTGCTGGAAAATCTCTAAAATATTCAGTTTTAAAAGTTGATTCATACTCTTTATCATGTTTTTTATAAATGTTAAAAATTAAGAATCCCAATCCAATAATCCATGCTCCACCTAGTACACTAAAAGCAATTGTCATAAATAATGTTATTTTTCTATCTCTTGCTACTTGCTTTCTTGCTTCTTCTCTTTTTTGATTCGCAACCTCTGCCTTTTCTGTTTCTACTTCTACAATTGTATCAAGTGCTTCCACATGAGAAAATTTAGTAGAACCATTTACAACTTTCTTATCGAATACAAAGCGAGTATCCATTGCTGTATTCGCATATAACTCATCAATTGTAAGAATAATATGATTATTTCCATCTAATTCTATATTTCCAACTAATGGTCCATGAGCATACCCTTTTAACAAATTTTGATTATCTGGAATATATATGTCTGCCTTAAAATGATGAATACTTTCTCTAAAATTATCATTAAAGATATTCCAACCAACTTCTGCTACATCTTCATGAACAACTGCCATATTTTCAATAACATATTCCAAATAGAAAAAATGTCTCTTTGAAGAAGGATTATAAATACGAAAACTCACTCCTGAACTTGTTTTATTTTCTGTATAGACCCCAAATTCGCCTGCTTCAGCACTATAAACTTTCGTAAATTTTGTTCCGCTATTCTCCATATCTTTCCAAGAAATAGAATCATTATAAGGAATCGCTCTTATTTGAATAAGCTCTATATCAGTCCCATTATAAATACTACTTCCATTAAAAGAATCTTTATCTCCAGTAAATTTTGACGCAAAAATGTTTTCAAAATTAATATCTCTATCCATTCCATTAAATGTACCATTCATAACAAAAGCTTCTCTTACATACAAATCTCCATTTTCTAAAACGGTTATATGCATATTAAAATTTTCTATTCCATAATCAGTTGCCTTTACTACTATTGGTAACGTAAAACTGGCAATTAGAAAAATCCATATCGCAAATAATTTCTTCATACAATCACCCTTACATTCATTATATCATGTTTCATTTTTAATAATACAAAAAAATTAGAAAATATGATTTCTAATCTTTTGGTTTAAATATAAGAGAAAGAAAGAATGAAAAGATAATTGCTGAGGTAATGCCAGAAGCTGTCAAGTTAAACATTCCCATAAAAAGTGCCATTAATCCTTGGTCTAAAGCTACATCCATAGCTCCATGAGAAAGCAAATGTCCAAAACTTGTGATTGGAACTAAAGCTCCTCCTCCTGCCCACAAAATAATTTTATCATAAATACTAAAAGTATCTAAGAAAGCTCCCACAATAACAAAGATTGTAGTAACGTGCCCTGGTGTTAATTTGGTATTATCTAATATCATTTGTCCTAATAAACAAACAAAACCACAAAATAGAAATGAATTAACGAAAATCATTCTACCACCTCCAAACTAATGGCATGAGCAATTGCTGGGATAGATAACTTTTGATTCACCATTGTTGGAGAATGCAATGCTCCAGTTGCAACTAATAAAACTCGATGATATTCTTTTTTTTTCATTTTGTTTAAAATATAACTATAAGTAACAAGAGGTGCACAAGCTGGTCCACTACCTCCTGCATAGACTGGTTGTTTTTCCCTATCATATATCATACAAGCAGTATCATTATAATTCTTTAGTTCTATTCCAAATTCCGTTTGCATATACTCTTTTAGAATATCTCTACCATATACTCCTAAATCTCCAGTCAATATTAAATCATAATAACCGATTTCTCTTTTGGTATCTCTCAAATGTTTAAAAATTGTATCTGCTGCTGCTGGAGCCATAACTGCACCCATATGATAAACATCTTTAATTCCTAAATCTACAACGCTACCAACGGTAGAACTATCTATTTTTATCTGTTCTTTATTACTAGATAAATAAGCACTAGCACTTCCTGTTGTTGTAAATGTCGCTGTTTTTGGTTTTGGGCCACCATATTCAACTGGATAGCGAAATTGTTTTTCCGCAGTATTATTATGAGAACTTACAGAACAAATACAATTTTTAATCTGCTTACTTTCCACCATATTTGATGCCAATATTAATCCTTCAACACTTGTCGCACAAGCATTATAAACTCCCATAAAAGGAATTCCCAATCTACTAGCTGCATAACTAGAAGAAGCAATCTGATTTAATAAATCCCCAGATAAAAATAAATCAATATCAAACTTTGTTTTTCCTATTTTTGATAACAAAATATCAACACTATCTTCTATCATTTTGCTTTCCGCTTGCTCAAAGGTATCCATATTTATATAAAAATCATCATATGTAGCATCATAATAGTTCTTTAAAGGACCCTTTTGTTCATATGGTCCTGCTACCGTACTTGCACTATTCAAATAAACATTATTATATTTAAATGTCATGCTATCCCTCCTAATAAAAGACGAATTAATCCAAATGTATATGCACTCACTACTCCAAATATAATAACTGAACCAGCCAATTTAAACATATTAGCTCCAATACCAGTTACCATACCTTCTTTGCGATATTCCAAAGCTGCACTCATCATTGCATGTGCAAATCCTGTAATTGGAATAATCAAACCACATTTTGCAAAATTAACCCATTTGTCAAAAAATCCAAAACAAGTAAATAAACATCCAATAAATATTAAAGTAATAATCATAAACATTGTAGCTTCTGAAGTGGGAATATCAAAAAAGTAAGCATAAAGCTGTCTCAATAATTCTCCTAGTGCTCCCATGAAACCACCTGTTATAAATGCAATCATTCCGTTGTATAATCTATTTTCTTTTGGAGTATGTTTATCCACTAAATCTTTATATTTTGTTTTTTCCATGTTTTCCCTCCTAAATTTATTATGGAAAATTTTTCTTTTTTTATACAAAAGAAAAAAACAACAAAAAAGTTGTCAAATAAATAAGCAATATAAAAAAATAATAATACATGATAACAATAAATAAAATCATTCTTAAAAAAATTGAATTGAAATGAAAAAATATTTTTTTAAAATAGCTTTTTGTGGTTCCATATAAATTTAAGAAAGATATTCAATTTTATTGAAAATATGATATGATAACTGTGGTGATTATCATGAAATCAATTGGCATTATCTGTGAATATAATCCATTTCATAATGGCCATTTATATCACATTGAAAAAATAAAAAAAATGTATCCAAATCATATTCTTGTTTTAGTCATGAGTGGTCCATTTACAGAACGTGGTGATGTTAGTATCTTAACAAAATGGGAAAAAGCAGAAATTGCTCTTTTCTATGGAGTAGATTTAGTAATTGAATTACCATTTATTTTTGCGACTGGAAGTGCTGACCTTTTTGCAAAAGGTGCTATTACGATATTGAAAGAGTTACAAATAGAATATTTAATTTTTGGAAGTGAAGAAAATGATATTCAAAAATTGACGACATTAGCACTTCTTCAATCAAATAAACTACATAACGAAAATGTTAAAACTTTTTTAAAAGAAGGTTTCAATTATCCAACTGCACTTTCAAAATCTTTAAAAGAGTTATCTGGAATAACAATAACTTCTCCAAATGACTTACTTGGAATCTCTTATACTAAAGAAATTCAAAAACAAAATGCATCTATTATACCCATTACAATTCAAAGAACAAATGACTATCATAGTAACACATTAGAAAAAGTAACAAGCGCTAGTAGTATTCGAAAAGCTTTAAAAGAAAAAAAAGATATCAATCACTCAGTTCCTCTATTATCTGCTCAATACATTCACCAAAATATTGACATTGAAAATTTATTTCCTCTTTTAAAATACAAAATCATTTCAGAAAAAGAAAATTTATTGAATTACCATGAAGTAAATGAAAAATTAGTTCCAAGAATGAAAAAAGCAATCCTATATTCCAACTCTTTAGATGAGTTTATAAGAATTATAAAAACGAAAAGTGAAACTTATAGCAAATTAAAAAGAATTTGTCTATATATCCTTTGTGGACTAACCAAAGAAGAAGCATCATTCTATAAAGAACATCCCTATATTCGAATTTTAGGCTTTACTGAAAAAGGTAGAAAGTACTTAAATTTAGTAAAAAAAGAAGTTAAACTTCCCTTTTTCTCCAATTATTCTAATGATAATAATCATCTTTTAGAACTAGATTTTCGAATTCATCAAATTTACACATTAGCTTTTCCAATAGAATTACAAAAACAATTACTAGAAGAAGAAATAAAAAATATTCCAAAAAAAGACAATTAAATGTCTTTTTCTTATAAATAACAATCCATACCATTCCATAATATTTCTGGGTATGTCGTTCTTATCTCAACATAATTTGTAATATCAATTTCTTTCAAAAAACTTCTTATCCTATCAATACCATTTTTTAAATCATCAAGTTTTCCTTGATATTCAATTTCTACAACCATACCTAAAACATCAATAAAATCCACATCAAATTCAAAATTTTCAGCATGATATACTTTTCTTACCTTATGATAATGACAGCTAGTGACAAATCCAAGAGATTCCAATATTTTAATCATTTGTTCTCCTGAAGTTAATTTTTCTTCTATTTCATTAGAATATAAAAATTGTTCTTTTTCTCCAAATACTTTTTCTTTAAAATTAATTGTATCTCCACTATTACTTTTACGAACTCGAAGCCTTTTTTTCGCATTTTTAAGTCCCTTTTCATCTATATATAAAAATGGATAATCAGGATTTTCAAAATATGTATCTTCTATCATTTCTTCTTTTATAAAAGTGGTGTGTTCTTCTAAATATCTCTTAAATGCTTCTTCATCTTGAACTAATATTTTTAGCTCTATTTCTACATTTTCTTCTCTTGTATCAATCATCAATCATACCTACTTCCTAAATATACTTTTTATTTTTTGCTTTGGCGTTGTTGGAAATCTTTCTTCAAGCTTTTCATCAATAGAAACAGTTTCTCCCGCACGTATTACCATAGAAGAAGAACCACTTCCAATCAATACTTGCTCTCCTTTTCTTACCTTAGTAAACATTGAACTACTTCCAGAGCCAATTAGAACGGTTACATATCTATCTTGCGGTTTTGTCTTTTTTTTTAAACACGTATATCACCTATGTTCAGTATATCATATTTTTTTTAATATGTATTCAATTTTAATGTGGTTTTACCAACATTTGTCTTTAAAGTATCTGGTATTGTAATTATATTAGGGTTTCCGTCTGAAATAAATTTATTTTTAGAAAGCATATTAAAATTCATCTCAATATCATAGTCTTCCCCACCATTATCATATGCACGAATTCTTTTTAAAAAGGTAGAATCAAACTGATTAGAAAAAGGAGACGGATTTGCTTCCCAACCTACTCTTAAAGTTGCACTCGTATCATAATTTTTTCCATTATAATTGCTTTTTAAAATATAAGGAAAATTCATATGTTCTTTACTATAAGGCGACCCAAATGGAAGTGCCACGATAGAAACAAATTGTTCAGGAATAATTTCATCTAAAATACAATACATTTTACCTATTTGCCTTGAAGTTTCTTCTTGATTTATTTTTGAAAAGTCTACATGATTAGCGCTATGATTTCCAATATCATATCCATGTTCTACTAACCATTTTACAATTTCTTTATTATATTCACTTTCAAACAAATTTTCATTCAAAAAGAAAGTAGCTGTAACTCCAAAATCTGGATACTTCTTCTTAAATTCCTCTAATATTCCTACTGCTGAATTGGGTTCAATAATAAGCTCTCCTTTTTGATTTTTAGAAACTTCAATATTATTTTTTCCATCATCAAACGTTAAAACAATAGGACTTTTTCCTAATTCCACATCAATTTTACCCTCTATAAAATCTGATAAACGTATCATGCGATAACCTTCCCTATAATAAAACTCTAAATCTCTTCTAAAAGATTCACTCGTTCTTTGATATCCATCTTTATCTACATTCCCTTTTAAATAATTCGTATCATCATCATTTAAACTCCAAATACCATGATACATCATGATTGGAATATCTCCTAATTCATTCACCTGTAACGCCTTATAATCCACGCCTTTAGAAACAACAATTTTTATTTTTTGGTTTTCGTTCATTTTACCACTATTGGGAACTTGCTTTAAAATTGTACCAACTTCCTTTTCACTATAAATTTCTTCCACCTCTAGTTGTATCTGATAATCTTTAAAATATTCTTCTAAATCGACTTGCTTTTTTCCTTCAAAATTCATAATTGTTGGTATTTGAATACAACCAATCATACACCAACAAAAAAAGAAAAGAATTATCCATTTTTTCATAAAAACCACCATACTTAGTATTTCTACTACAATATGATTTATACAGGTAAATTCTTTTCTATCACTAAAATATCTCGTTCTAAAATCTTATTTACATTTCTCTGCAAAAACGGTGTAACTTTACTCATATAAATATGCAACATAGGTTTAGAATCTTCTAATTTTATTGCTTCACTCAACACTTTTCCCATGTCAATTGTAGGAAGAGATAAACTTTTTTCAATTTCATTTTTTAATAAAGGATAATGGGTACATCCCAAAATAACAGCTTCACAATCTTTATGATAAATTGATTTTAGTTCCTCATCCATATTTAAATGTTCAGATAAACCTTCTAAATATGGTACAAAATTTGGGCAACTCAAAGGCTCCACTTCTATTTTTGCCTGTTTTAACTTCTTCTCAAAAGTTCCATTTTCAATCGTTGCTGACGTAGCTAAAAGGGCAACTTTATGATAATGCTTTTTCGTATACTCTACAGTAGGACAAATGACATCATCAATCGGAACCTCTGTATACTTTTTATATTCTTCTATCAAACTACTACAGGTTCCGCATGCAATAACAATCCTATCTACATGAGCTTCTTCAAAAAAGCGAATAATCCGAACTCCTAGTTTTATTAATTCTTCTCTACTTTTTTCTCCATATGGTAAATAAAATGTATCTCCATAATATAAATATTCTAGATTAGGATGACGATGCAACAATTCTTTTAAAACATTTAGTCCACCTATTCCAGAATCAAAAACTCCAATTCTCATGTTTCAAATTCCTCCTTAAATAATTTTTGAACATTCTTTTTGGGAATCAGCATCTGCATATTATTTTGAATGTGAAAGTGAAAAATATTATCATTCATACAATATTCTTCGCCATCCAAACACCATGACTCCTTTATTGAATTATTTAGTTTTACTATCAAATTGTCAGTTCGATGATAAACAATTCCTGGAATTTTTTTTACAACTGGACTTAATATTGCAGGCACCATTTTAATAAGTTCTCTTTTTCTTTTAGCTTCACAAAAAGCAACTTCAAACATATTATCATTTAATTTCACATTTTTATAAAGATGTTCTAATCCTGCGACACGACTACTATTGGTAATAAACAAAAATGAAAAATTTCCTTGATATTTCTTTCCATCTATTTCATATTCAATAGAATATTGTTTTAATTTTCTAAAAATTCTCTTAACACCATATAACAAATATCCGATTCTTCCAAATCTTTCTTTCCACTTTCTAGGGGTTGCATAAGAAACATCTACATAATTACCAAGACAGGCAACATAAATAAAGGGTTTAGAATTTAAAAGACATATATCAACATTTCTAATAGTTCCATTTAAAAGTAATTCCAAATCTTTTTTATAATTTTTTGTATATCCATACATTGTTGCCACATCATTCGTAGTTCCAATAGGAAGACTTGCTAATAAAAATTTTTTTTCACGCATTACATTTCCTGTAACAGCCTCATTTAACGTTCCATCTCCTCCTGCAATAATAACCAGAGAATAAATATCATTCAAATTTACTATAATATTCGTAGCATCTCCTACTTTTGAAGTTTTAAAAAACTCTGCTCCATAACTATATTGATTTAAAATTTTTTCTGTTACTTTTAAAAATTCTTTCATGTTTTTCAGTTTTCCACTTTTGGGATTATAAATCACTGCACATTTTTTCATATTATCACCCTTAAAAAAAGAAGAATTACTTCTTTTCAGAAAATTTCATATCTAAAATACAATCTAATTTATCTATGACAGGAAATCCCTTATTTTTACTTAAGTCTGTAGAAAATTGAACCCCTATTCCCCCTTCTTTTTCCCATTCTATTAAATTTCCTGAATAATCATCAATTAAAATAGAATCTTTAGTAGAACACATTTTTGTCTTAGAAAGTTCTCTTGGTACTGGTATAATGGTTACATCTTTCATATATTTACGAATAAAATTGATTTTCGCTATTGCTTCATCTACTGAATTTACATGTGTTAATATTGCAAGATTACATTTACCAGAAGCATAAAGTTTTTTCATACAACCAAATGCATCATTAATAATTGGAGTTAATGAAAGAATTTTTTTCCAATTCAAATTTGAATAAAATTCACTCATCTTTTCGCTATCTGTTTTATCTACTTCTAACCTATCTAACATATCATATGTAACTCGATTGGTATCCATGATTACTCCGTCAAAATCAATATAAATATTTTTCATGTTTCCCTCCCTTTGTATGTTCTTCATTTTTCATATAAAATTCATTTAATTCATGTGCTGCTAATAATAGGCGTTTAGAATATAATAGTCTTAAATAAGCAGGATTTAAACAAGAAACAGTATCTTGCATATATGTAATTCTGATTCTATCTAAAGCATCTGCATCTTTTAAAATTGAAAATAAAGTATAAAAAGTTTTTTTATCTGTAATTCCATATTTTTTTCTTACTTTTTCTGAATCCGTATCATTTAAAGAATGTAATTCTACTATGGCTTGCAACAACTTCATATTTTCTGGATTTTCATAAATTGGGTCATTTACAAGTTCTATAATGGCAGAAGCACTTCTTTCTCCATGACTAGGGTCTACTAAATCGTTGATTCTTCCTACATCATGATACTTAGATGCATCTAATACAATTCTTGTACCAACTTCATCCAAACCACACTGTAAAGACAAAACATAAGCCCAAAATAAAACTCTCTCATTATGATTAATTCCATGAATAAAACTAGTATAAAGTTCTTCCTCGTCAATGGAGTCTAATTCATACTTTAAACGTACTATGCTTTCACCAGAAGTTAATTGCTGTAAAATGGCTATCAACGATTGCTGTTCTAGTTGAGAGTGAATTGTCTCTATATATTGCATATTATTTTGTTTTTTTATAAAATCTTCATTTAAAGTTTGATTCAAATTTCCATTTAAAAATAATTCTAATAAATATTGCATGTTAAATACCTTCTTCTGCTATATTATATCATATAGAAAACTGTATTCGCAACTTTACTATATTAACTCTGTTTTCTATATTGTAAAATCTTAGCTTTGTGATTCAATAATTTATGATAACTAGCTTGTTTTAAATCTTCTCCTGACCACAAACTTTTTTGTGGATTAGGCTCAGGCCCAAACATAATATGCTTTTCTATATCTTCTAATATTTCATTTGAAAACATCCATAATAATTCATTTTCATAATAAGCTTCACCTTTTCTAATCCCACCTCTAATAAAAGCTTCTACCAACTTGTAAGCAAACTCTGGACTTTTCAATTTTTCTTTTCCTGCTATACTATTTTCTAACCAACCAGAAATTTTATCAGTGACAAGTCCTCCATTATAAAGTATCAAACTGATAATATCAGAATCAATTCGATAACATTCTGGAAGATTATTTAACTGTTCAGACTGAAGCCCTATTGGGTCAGATTCACAAAAAGTTTGCAATAATTCCATGATATAATTCTTATCTTGCAAAATTTCTAAAGAAGCATGGTGAAGACATTTTAAACATTCTTTTGCTGCTATTAAAGTCATTACTTTTTTTGAAGAAATAGACAATCGATTTGCCCATTCAGTTCCTTGCACAATTAAAAAAAGTTTTGCTTTTCCTTGCTCAGAAAAACGCTCATAGTCATCCTCTATATTTCTATTTTGAATCTTTGGAACAACAAGATTTCTATTTACATCTATTTTCATATACATCTCATATAAAAAAAGTAAGTCTGCTTCTGTATATTCTGTTTTAGATTGTAATTCTAAAAGTCGTTGATAATTATTATATCTCCTCTCTAATTCCACTATCTCTTTTTTATTTTTTTCTGGGTCAATTTCCTTAAGCTTTCTAATTAATTCAGGAAAATATTGAATAGGAATTCCAACATATCCATCCTGCCCACCATTATATTCAATAAAATGATTGATTTTGCCATCATCAAATTGAGTTATTTTAAAATAGAAAATAGGAATCAATCTTCTATTCATCAAAGCATAATAAACATAGATATCACCAGCCTCAGGTTCTACTCCACTTGTTCTAAAATCTACCCCACAAAGCTGTTCTTTACATTCATCAAGACTTTGGGCAATTTCCCAACTTCTTCTGCTATTCTTCAAATCATCATATAAATCATGATAAGAAGCTCTTTCCCCATTCAATTTACGATTTGTCTTTTCATATTTCTTCCAAATTCCAAATTCCATTTTTACAACCTCCCGAAAAATACCTAAATGTATTATATCAAATCAAAATATAGAAAGTCTAGATAAATACAAATAACAAAATTTATTAAAAATCATAAAAAAATAGATTTTAAAAATCTATTTTAAAGCATCTACTAATTCAGCTTTTTTCATTGTAGAATATCCTTCTACTCCTTTTGCTTTTGCCATTTCACGAAGTTCTGCTACTGTAAGTTTTGATAAATCTGTACTTTCCTTCGCAATTTCTTTCTTTTCTGCTTTTGGAGCTTCCTTTTTTGCTTCAGCTTTCACTTCTTTTTTCACTTCATTTTTAGCAGAAACTTTTCCATTTAATGCGTCTTTTGCAATTGTTACTAAATCTGTAAAAGATGCTGGATTATCAATTGCAATTTCAGCTAACATTTTTCTATTGATTGTTACTCCTGCTTTATTTAATCCATTAATAAATTTAGAATAACTAATTTCGTTTTCACGACATGCAGCATTAATTCTAATAATCCATAATTTTCTAAATTCTCTTTTATTTTGTCTTCTATCTCTATATGCATATTTTCCAGAATGCATTACTTGTTCTTTGGCAGTTTTATATAATCTATGTTTACTTCCAAAATATCCTTTTGCTTGTTTCATCACTTTTTTGTGACGAGCACGTGTTACTGTACCTGTCTTTACTCTTGGCATTTTAAATTCCTCCTTTAATACTAAATAATATCTTTAATTCTCTTATAATCACTTTTACTTAAAAGTGAAGCTGTTCTTCCTACTCTATTTGAAGCCGCATTTTTCTTTCCAGTGTTATGTCTTGTTCCTGGATGTCCTATTTTTACAGTTCCTCCAGGTCTAACTTTACAAACCTTAGCAGTTCCTTTATGAGTTTTCATTTTTGGCATATAAATTCCTCCTATTTTTCTTTCTTTGGCATAAGTATCATTGTCATAAAACGACCATCCATAGTTGGTTTTTGTTCTACTACTGATATTTCATTTAAAGATTCTGCAAATCGAAGTAACACTTCTTTCCCTAATTCTGGATGCGCCATTTCTCTTCCTTTAAAGCGAATGCTGACTTTTATTTTGTGACCTTTTTCCAAATATTTTGAAGAATTACGAACTCTTGTATCAAAATCATGAATATCAATAGATACTGAAAGACGATATTCTTTCATTTCTAAATTATTTTCTCTCTGCTTTTTTAAGTTTTCTTTACTCTTCTTTTTACTCTCATATTTAAACTTATTATAATCCATAATTTTACAAACTTGTGGATTTGCATTAGGACTCATAAGTACAAGGTCAAAACCAGCATAATTTGCAAGCGTAAGAGCATCCTTAATCGGTTTAATTCCAAGCTGTTCTCCATTTGGTCCAATGACCATTACTTCTTTTGCACGTATTTGTTCATTAATAAACAAATCTTTCTCTTTATTTGCGATAACTGACACCTCCAAAATATTATATTGATGCATTTGATGCACTTTCCAATAAAAAAGTGAATACAGAGTATCCACTTAAAAAGACAATAATATTGAACGTTATTTTATTGTTCATTCATGGCCTTTTACCCAACACGATTTGCATTCGGGTGAGAAGTGGAAACTTCTTCTTTCCTTTTCATTTCTATTAGATATTACAATAAAATAGTATGTTTGTCAACCTTTTTTAGAACATTTTCTTTATTTTATAACACATTCTCCACTTTTATAAGCAGTAACTTCAATTTTATTACTTAGTCTTGTTTTAGTAGCACACCAGTCAGAATTGTAAATGGCAAATTCTACATTTCCATTTTGATAACGATTAATAATTCCACCATTTAAAGTACGTTCATCAAAATTAACAATTGATTTATCTGGAAATGTATAAGTGATATCTTCTGGTGTTTCTAACATTTTATCACTTTTATAAAGCTCATTGACACTATCTAATAATGTAATTGCTACTTTTTCAAATTTTTTAGCACCACTCCCTTGTTGATAATTGTAGTAAAAATATGCTGCTCCACCTAATAAAATAAGCGCAAAAATAAGTCCAAACAATTGACCATTTTTCTTTTTTTTGGCTTCATTCGCCATCTGTGTTTCATAATCCATTACTATCCCACTCCTTCTTTGGATCTTCACCATGTGTCTTTTCCCATTCTTCATGACACATTCTTGCATGCCTCACAGCTTCATTTCCTCTATTATCTGTAATACTTGCACCTTCTGTCACAAAGAAAAAAGACATATTAAATTGTTCATTTAACTTTTTTACAGCCAAACAAAATTCTCTTGCTTTTTTCTCATTCATATAACATGCTCCTTATTATTAGTATACCACAGATATAAATTTTCGAAACATATTTTTAAAAAAAGAAAATACGATTTCTCGTATTATGCTCTTGAATCATACTTTCCATCTTTTGTTGAAACAAGAATATGCTCTCCCTGTTCAATAAATAATGGAACTCTAACCATTAAACCATTTTCCATATATGCATCTTTCATTGCATTATTTGTTGTATTTCCTTTTACAGCTGGTTCAGTTTTTTCTACTTCGTATTCAATTTTATCAGGTAAAATAATTCCAATCAATTCTCCTTGATAAAAACTAATATCCACATTAATTCCTTCTTTTAAGAATTTTTCACTTTCTCCTAATTGAGCTTTTGAAAGTTCAATTTGTTCATAAGTTTGCATATTCATAAAATTACAAACATCACCATTATTATATAGATATTGCATATTTTGTTTTTCAATCATAGCTTTCTCTAATTTAATACTTGTATTAAACGTTTTTTCAACAGTAGAGCCAGTTCTTAAATTACGAAGTTTTGCTTTTACAAAGGCAGCTCCTTTTCCAGGTTTTACATGTAAAAATTCTAATACCTGATAAATATTATCTTCATAAATAAAAGTAATTCCATTTTTGATATCATTAATATTAAACATAAAAGTCCTCCTTTCTACTTATTGGTAGTTCTTTTATAATTTGGTTTCATTTTGCCAAGAGATTTTACTTTCTACATCTCCTTATTTTTTCTCTTTATGAGTTGTTGATTTTCTACATTTTGGACAGAATTTATTTAATTCTAAACGGTCTGTCGTATTTTTTTTATTTTTTTCTGTACGATAATTTTCTTCTTTACAAACAGTACATTGAAGAGTGATTCTTTCTCTAGCTTCTCCTTTTTTTGCCATACTATTTCCCTCCTTTTCGATAAGTTCACACCTATTATAGCAAATTATCTCCAAATTTCAAAGAATTTTTTTGAAACTTCATTCGATATTTTACGAGTAACAGGATATTCATAATCAGAACTGCTATTCTGATAAAAACTATCAGGGGAAACTACCACGATTGTCATAACTGGATTATCATATGGAGCATAGCCTGCAAATGTAGTTGTAATCGTTTCCGTATCACCAATTCCATCGCCATCCGTATCTAAAATACTTTGACTAGTTCCCGTTTTACCAGCTGGTTTTAAATCTAAATTCATACTAGTATATCCAGTTCCATTTCTTTCCATTACCATTTTCAATCCTTCTTTAACACGACTCAAATATTGTTCTTCTGTATTAACTTTATTTAAAATAACTGGTTCAAATTCATATATTTTTTCTTGCAAACTTTCTTTTGTTGAATCATAAACCTCTTTCAACAAATGAGGTTTTATTCTATTTCCACCATTCGCAATTGTAGAAATGTATTGAGATAATTGAATTGGTGTATAAGTATCATATTGTCCGATTGCGAAATCTAAAAGCAAACCTGATTGTGTATTATTTCCTATCAATCCCACACTCTCTACTGGTAAATCTATCCCTGTTTTAACCCCCAAACCAAATTCATGAAAAACATTTCGATATGTAGTAAAAGCCTCTGGATTTAAAGTTAGTGGTCCATCATAAGTATAATATCCTCCACCCACTTTCATCGCTGTTCTAAATTGATAAGTATTAGAAGAATATTTCAAAGCCAATAAATCATCAATCAATCCAAAACTTTTCCATGAACACTTTAACGGTGTTGAAGCAACTTTAATACATTCATCCGTTCTTTTTTCACCAATTTTTAAAGCTCCTGTATTATAACCGACAATATGAGAAGCTCCTTTAATCACAGAACCAACAACAACAGGCGAAGTGACAACTCCTGGAGTATAATCATAAAATAAATACTCTCCATTTTTTTCTATGATTTGCTTTCCAGCCATTGCTAAAATGTCTCCTGTATTTGGGTCAGTAATCACTACAAAAGAACGGTTATAATATTTGGTATTTGGGGATTTCTTTGCAATCAACAATTGCTCCTCTAATACCTTTTCTACCATTTGTTGTAAATCAATATCAATGGTCAAAACAATATCATTTCCTCTGTTTCCTTCCTGAATCAATTGATATTCTCCATTAGACAATATTTGATAGGTATTCTTTTTTCCTTTTAAATAATCTTCATATTGATACTCTAAATAGCTAGTACCAACTCTATCATTTAAGGAATATCCTTTTGATAAATAATCATCCTTTAATTCATATGGAATTCCGCTTTCTGCTGAAGAAACGGTTCCTAAAATAGAACGAAATGTTTTTTCATATGGATAACTTCTTTCCCAATCTAGTCTAACATTCACGCCCTTTAAATTTAACTCTACAATTTTCGCATATTCAAAATCAGTTACATCTTTATTTTTAAGAACTTTTTCTGAATAAGAATACCCTTTATTCATAAGTGTATAAAAATAAGCAGCTTTTAAATCCAATCCTTGATATTGTTCTAGTTCTTCTTTTGTGATTCGTTCTAGTTGATACTTTTCAATTTCCTTTTTGGTAATTTTTCGTTCTTCTAATTTTTTCCATTCTTCTCCAGTTATTTTTGCTTTTGCGATATCTGGATTCGATTTTATAAAAAAATTTTTTAAGTCTTGCTCTTTCAAAGAAGAAGTATTTATTTCTAAAACATTAGCCAAACTGTAAGCAAGCTCTATTTCTTCTTTGGTTGTAACCCCAGTTTGTTTCTTATAATAAATCGTTTTTACTGGAGTATTATCTACTAAAAGTTTATGATTTCTATCATAAATTCTTCCTCTTGGTGCAGATGAGCCTTGAACAATTTTTGTATTAAGTTGTTCCACTCTTTTTCTATAGTACTTGTTTCTAAATAATTGTACATACGCTAAATCAACTAATAAAACAAACATTGCAAAGACAATAATTCCAATTAAAATATAGTATCTTTTTAAAATAATTGATGTGACATTTCTTTCTTTTTTTCGATTAAATGATTTATAATTTTGTTTTCTTTGTGATTTCTTAATTTTGAGTGGCTTGCTCATACCGATTCTCAATCACATCAAAATCTAATAGTTTAAAAAAAGCTTCTATATAAGCATCTTTATTTGTCTTATAATCTAAATAATATGCATGTTCCCACAAATCAATATTCATAAGTGGTATCATATCATAGGAATATGGAGTTTCTTGATTGCTCATGTTTACGATATTCAACTCTTTATTTTGAAGTACCAAAAAAGTATATCCAGAACCAACTAACTGTTTTGCTGTTTTTATAAATTCTTGCTTAAATTTTTCAAAACTCCCATATTGTTTATCAATCGCTACTTTTAACTGATTCTTAGGCTCGTGACTTCCATTTTGATTCAATTCCTCAAAATAAAGTTCATGATTTAAAACGCCTCCTGCATTATATAAAATATCTCCCCGTTCATTAAGTGGATATTTAGAAATATTGAGTACAGCAAACAAAGGGTCATCACTTGTTATTTTTTTTAATCTATCAAGATATCCTTTATATAATTTTTGAATATGTAAATTCATAGTTTCCACACTTAAAAGTGGAACATAGTTTATACTTGGAACAAACATATAAATTCCTCCTTATTATTACTCTATGAAATATTTACTACATTATTCTATTTATCTGACATATAATAATCTGAGGTGAAAATATGAAAGAGCAATTGCTACAAAAATATATAGAAAAAATTACAAAAGAAGATATCAAAAAGTTTAGTAATTCTAATTCTATTTCCCTATGTGATGAGGAAATAGATATTTTATACATGGAATTAAAAAAAAATTGGAAAGTTTTTTTATACGGAAACCCTACTCCAATTTTTCGTGAATTAAAAACAAAACTCTCTCCTACAACTTACGAAAAAGGAGTAGAACTTTTTTATACCATGAAGCAAAAATATCAAGCTTTTCTATAATAATTTCTAATATCTTCTATTAAATTATGATTCAATTTTTGATTTTTAATCATTTCTATTTCAAATTTATAAGGCGGATAAATCTTTTCTTTACAATTATCTGTATCACTAATATAAGGAGTTTCTAATATTTTAGGAATTCCTTTTAATTTTGGATGATTCATTATATTCATTAAGTTTTCAAAACCAATATGCCCAAACCCAAAATTTTCATGTCTGTCTTTATGACTACCTTCTTCATTTTTGCTATCGTTCATATGCAAAACCCATAATTTAGATAATCCTATTGTATTGTCAAATTGTGTTAATATCTCTTCAAAATTATGTAAACAATATCCAGCGTCATGAATATGACAAGTATCTAGACAAACTCCAATTTTATCTGGATAACGAACTCCTTTTAAAATAAGAGAAATTTCTTCAAATGTTTTTCCACATTCACTTCCCTTTCCTGCCATCGTTTCTAAACATATTTTTACATTAGTTTTACTGTCAACAACAGTATTCAAAGCTCTAACTATATTTTCAATTCCCTTTTCACAACCTAATCCAACATGACTTCCAGGATGCAAAACAAGAAGTTCTACTCCCAACATTTCTACTCTAGCAATTTCCTCTTTTAAAAAGCGAATGGCAAATTCATATTTCTCATTATCATTTGCCAAATTAATAATATAAGGTGCATGAACTACTACCTTTTTAATATCTATATTTTTTTCTTGCATTAATTTATGAGCCAAAGAGGTAAGTTCTAAGTCAATACTTGCTCTTGCTGTATTTTGCGGTGCTCCTGTATAAAACATAAAAGTGTTTGCCCCATATGATAAAGCTTCTACCACCGACCCTAATAACTGTTCCTCTCTTTTAAAAGAAACATGAGAACCAATGTATAATTCTTCCATCATGACCACTCCAATTCTTTCTTTATTATAACATGTTTTTAGATAGTACTACAATGAAACAACTATATAACAAAAAAAATCCTATATTTCTATCGGATTTTTATTTTTTAAATAAAGGGGGAATATCTGTTTTTAAATTCTTCCCTTTTCTTCTCATTAAAATCTTTGGATTAAAATATTCCTCAAAGTCACTTTTTGAATAAAAACAATTACGTCTCAAATCCAAATATCCATTCTCTTTTATTAGTTTTATATAATATTCATAAGAAAATCCACCAAACATTCTAGGCATAAGACAACTAATGACAGTATCCTCTATAAAACGAGAATTTAAAAGTATCTTCCTTAAAGAAACATCAGACTTTTTAATTGCTTGGTAACTTCTTAAAGTACCACTTTGCTTAGTTAAAGCTTCCATAGCACGATAAACTGTAATCACACCACTTGTCGTTTTTATTTCAACACCGTGTGTTTTTGGACAAACATCTTCAATCATTGGCAATTTTTTATATGCCTCCATCATGGAAGCAGTACTATTACCATATGGATATTTTGAAAGTATCTGAAGTAAAGTTAGTATGATTCCCTTTTCCTCTATCGAATATTCTTGAAAATAAAAAGAAATTGTATTAATTAATGCATCTCCCTTCAAATGCTCAAGCAAATAAGAAACACGTTCCAAAGAAGTTCTAGACTCTCCATAGTAAACAGATTCTCCCATTATTTCTTGAACAAAAGAAAGAAACTTTCCAGCATGCATTTCATTATAATATTGCCAATATTCTGATTCTTGTTTTTTACTTTTATATATTTTTTCCATTTCTTTCTACCTCTTCTTTCAGTGCCAACTGTAAAACTGGATAAAATCCATTCACAAGGTCTGAATTATTTCTTTGAAATTCTAAAAAACGCTCTTTTAATTCACTTGCTTTATATTGTAATATAACTTCTGGCCTAAACACATCTTCAAAACAGGTATCCTTAAAAAAAGTATTCCTAGAAAAATCCATCACTCCACTTCCATCTTCTAAAGTCATATAAGAATGATAATAGGTTCCACCAAATAATGTTCCTAGTTTACTTGTTGTAATCAAAGCATTTGGAAAATAAGGTGCAACAGCTTCCACAACTGTATGACATTTTCCATGCATATCTTCTGTTTGTAAAACGTATTGAACATTTTGAAAGGAAATCATATCAGTTAAACGATATAATTTTAGCGTTCCAAAGGATGTTTTAAGCCTATAATGGTCTGGTTCCTGACTTAGTGCCAAACAATTTGGTAAAGCTCTTAGATGTTCCAAATAATCTGGGGGATAAATTTCACTAATTAAATGATTTAAAAATGCTCGCTTATTCAAAGAATACTTTTCCATGAAATGAAATACTGTATTTCTAAAATTTTCATTTCCAGAAAGTTAAAAAAAAGAAAGAATCATCATGACGTTTGACCGACCATGAAACCCTAGAAAAGGAATTTGATAAATGATTTCTAATTCTCTTAATATTTTTTCACAAATCATTCTATCCTGTTCTACAAATATGGTCTCATTTTCCTGAAGTATCTGATTTAAAAGACTCATAAATTAACTCCTTTTTACATAAACTTTTCCTTTTTGATTTGAAAAATCAATTATTTCACTTTCTTTGGCACCTGTTCCTATCATAATAACATCTTTATCATATAAAGTTTTGATAGTCGTGCACATCCCCATAACAGAAGAAGAATTTACAACTTGCTCTACATTAGTACTTTCTAAAATTGTTCCATCTAGATATTGTGCAAAATTAAGAATCAAATAATCAGGATTATTTGCTTCTATCGCATTATAAAATCTACTCCAACTAAACTCAAACACTCTTCTCCTTTTTTTAGTAACTGTTGTATACTCCTCTGTATAATCTAAGCCCGCTCTCTCGCAAACTTCTTCCCAAGAAATCTCTCTACTCCCAGCATAATCACCCGTATAAATTTTACCTTCCACAGAATCATTACTGATTCGAATTGGATATGGGCGAAATACCATATAAGATGTAATATCATCATTATAAGGAATTCCACAATCAGCTAAGGCATCTGTAATTGTACAACCCCTACTTGTTGTATAAGGGTATGGAAGCCCATGATTAATATCTAAGTCAAATCCTTGACTCATTTCAATGAGTACTGAAAGACCATTGTTTCTAAGTCTAAAAAAGAAATTATCATCATAGATATATATTTTACCTTTCCAAGGATAATCTTTTGCTAAAATAGTACCTGGAATTCGAAGCGCTTTTTCTGCATTTGCTGCTGCAGAACCTTGAAAAGTACTTCCAGAGCGAATATTTTCTCTTTCAAAGGCAATATGTTTATCAAAAACAACAGCAGCTCGTTCATGAATATAAATCATTCTTCCATTGATTAAATCTTTGTTTTCTTCTAACTCTTTGTATAAAATATCAGGGTTAATAACAGCTCCTGCTCCTATTAATAATGTTGTTCTTGGATTTACTACTCCAATTGGTAAATGATGGGTTACTATCTTTCTGCCATCATCATAAACAAATGTATGTCCAGCATTTGGCATATTATGATTGATTGTTACATCTACATCTAATTTTCTGGCAAGGTAACCAGATAGTTTTCCTTTACCACATGAGCCAGCTTGTCCATCTGTTACTACATAAACTTTTCCTCTCATTTTAACACTTTCCTTTTTTGTTCCATTGCTAATGCACATACTGAATCCAAAAGATTTAAATCCTTTTGAGTAGCCGTTTTTAAATAGTTTTGATATCTTTCTTGTAACTCAGAAGCAGGATATTGCAATAATACATTCGGTTTAAAAATTTCTTCAAAACAAGTTCCAGGATAAAAAAGATTTCGAGCAGGGTCTATTACTCCACCTTTTTTCAATGTATAGTAAGAATGATAATAAATTCCACCAAATAAATTAGAAAATTCACTAGTAGTAATATAATCATCAGGCAATAATGGTGCTAAGCTTTCTACAGCATAATGACAAAATCCATTAAATTTTTTTGGTTCAAAACAAATTTTATGTTTTTTTAACCAATCCTCTAAAACCTGCATTTCTATTGTCCCATATTTTGTCCTTATAATATAGCAATTTTTTTCTGAGGAAATTGTTTCAATATAAGGCAAAGATAATAATGTTGCAATATGATTTTTTTCTTCTATTGTCCCAGGTGTTAAAGAATACAAATTGGTTGTTAAATATAACAACAAATCTCTTTCATTTACATGATATTTTTCTAACAATTGAATTAATAAAAATCGACATGAAAAATTTACATCAGTCAATAGCGAAACCATAAAAGCTGTTGGAGTAATAATTTTACGATGTTCAAAAGAAAAATGCATTGTTTGTTCTAATTCAGTTAATATTATAGTACTAATAAATTCTGTATGCTTAATAGATGCTTTTTCTGTTTCATTTAAAATATCATATAAAAATTTTTCCACACTAATCATCGCCTCTTTATTAAAAATATATTCTATCACAAAACAAACATAAGTCAATCTTTTATTGCTTTATGCAATGCAAGATTAATGCCCTCTCCAATTACCTCACTCAATTTTTCCATAACAAAATCAACTTCTTTCGGAGTCACCATAAAATTATAGCCAATAGGTGTTAATACCTCAAATAATAACTGTTTAATTTCAACATCATCTAATCCGCCAACAAGTCCTAATAATTGTTTATTATCTTCTTTATTTTCTTCTATCTTTGCTTTCAAATAATTTGATTGATAAGAAAGGATAAGTTTATTCTTTGGTTGATTATGATTCTGCTTTGAATATGTATATTGCTTTTGCATATACTTTATTGTATCTGCTACAATAGTAATCGCATCTACTACTGTTGGAATTCCAATTGCAATAACAGGAATTCCATACAACTCTTTGCTCACTTCTTTTCTTTTGTTTCCTATACCACTACCAGGTGCTATTCCTGTATCTGTCATTTGTATTGTTCGATTGACTCTTTCAATAGAACCACTCGCCAAAGCATCTATTACAATTACAAATTGTGGTTTTACACAATCAATCATATATTTAATAAAATCACTTGTTTCTATTCCTGTTTCACCAGTAACTCCAGGACTAATTGCACACACTCTTCGATATCCTTCTTCTAGTTCTCCATACAAATAAAGTGGATTTGTTACAATAATTTTATCTATTGTTAAAGGTCCTAAGGCATCAGGAGTAGAATTTTCATTTCCTAAACCAATAATTAATCCCATGTCATTTTCTTTAATGTGCTCCTTTTCTAATATAAATTTTAATTTATTTGAAAAAATTTCTTTTACATTTAATAAATTATCATGGTCTGTAACATCTTCAAATTCAATAGTAATATAAATTCCTGATTTTTTAGCTATTTTTTTTCCATTCTGTTCATCCAAGTATGTTGTTGTGACTTTAACTTCATTTATCGTTTCAAATTCCTGTTTTACCTTTTCAATACTATTATTCTCTATTGATTCAAGTGCCAAATCTGTACGAATTGTATAATTTTTTAAATCCACTTCATGTTTCATCTTATCACCCATACATATTTTTCCCGAAAATTCATTATTTTATTGCTTTTTTTAAGATTATGCGTTAAAATTATAAGTACTGAGTTTGCTGAGAGGTGGTGAAACTATGCCAAACATGAAAAATGCGAAGAAAAAAGTAAAACAAATCGCAAAACAAAAAGTAGGAAATAATGAATACAAAGCAAGTATGAGAACTGCTATTAAAAATGTAGAAAAAGCAGTAAATGAAAATAACAAAGAAAAAGCAACAGAAAATTTGAAAACTGCTATTAAGAGAATTGACAAGGCAGCTTCTAAAGGTGTTGTTGCATCAAATACTTGTGCTCGTAATAAATCAAGATTAACAAAAAAAGTTAATGCTATGGAGTAAAATTTTTACTTCTTTTTTTATAATTTTTTAATTTTTGTTGTATAATAAAAGTGGTGATAAGATGAAGAAAATGTTTTCCTTCCTAATTTTAATTGGTCTTTCTGCTACAATTGGAATATTTCATAAACCAATCGTAACGTTTATATTAAATAATTTTATTTATAAAAAAGAAATTATAATTCAAGAAAAAAATCAATATGCACTTGAAAATAATTTTTCTTTTGTACAAGAAACAGATAATTTTCAACCAACAACAAAACAAGATTTAAAAAATATTATTTATACTTATTTAAACCGAGGTTGGAACAATTTTAGTTTCTATTGTGAAAATGATATATATCCAAATTGTATGGCAGATGTAAAAGAATTAGCAAATGATTCTGCTACTCTATCAAGCATTAATAACTTTGTACATCCCTATAATTCTTATGATAAATTATATATTACACTAAATAACTTAGGAAAAGTAACCATTGAAACAATACGTTTATACTCTACATCTGAACAAAATGAATTAAATAATATTACAGAAGATATCATGAATGAAGTTCTAACAGATGATATGTCTTTAAGAAAAAAGGTAGAGGCAATTCATGATTACATTATTGAACATAGTATTTATGATGAAGAACGAGCTGATGCGATAAAAAACAACAAACAATTAAATTTACAGGAGCCATCACACAAAGCAATTGGCCCACTCATAAAAGGAAAAGCATTATGCAGTGGTTATAGTGATGCAATGGCTTTATTTTTAAATAAATTAGGAATCAAAAATTATAAAATTTCAAGTACCAATCATGTTTGGAATTTCGCATATATTGATGGTGTTTGGTATCATCTAGACCTTACTTGGGATGACCCTGTTGTATCAACGAAAGAAAATCTCTTGCTACATGATTTTTTCCTTATCTCAACAGAAGAATTACAAAAAATTGACTTGACACAACATGAATTCGATAAAACTGTTTACATAGAAGCAAAATAGCTAAATTGAACTGAACCCCAAAAGTTGGACAGTTTATAAATAGTTTCTAATAAGAGGATTGTAACCTGTAATTGACAGGGG
>JAAWNF010000065.1 GCA_022798795.1 Bacilli bacterium | reverse complement strand
TTAAGACCATTATAGTCTGAAGTGCCAGTCTATTTGACAAATTAGAAAAAAATGGTATTATATAGCGGTCAGGGAAAAATCTCAAAGTATCTTACTTTGAGTATTTTTTTATCAAAAAAACATTGTTTGAACAATGTTAATATTGATAGATTCCTTGAATTTTTTGCTCATCAGTTTTACTTAAATCATCTAATTTCCATTCCTCATTTTTCTTAGTCAAATGAAAATCAATTGTATATTTTACTTTTTCTTTGTTATCTTTCATTTTATCTAATCTATAATCAATAAACTTTTTTACATCATATTCTCCATTTTCATCTTGAAATTCTTCTCTATGTTCTTCTAAATATACATTAGCTGAACTAAGTAATTTTCCATAATCGACAACTTCTATTTCAGCTGTTATTGTTGCTGTATCTCCATCTACTTTTTCATCTTTAATTTGATATGCTAATTTTTGATAAGAACCTTTCATCATATCACGATATTTTTCACGATGCTCTCCAGTAAAGTTTTCCTCATTAGCAATTACCTTATCTAAATCATCTAGTACATCTTTATCCAAGGTTTGATACTTGTTTAAAAATATTTCAACTTGTCTAGTTGGCGTATTCGTTAATGTTTTTCCAGCATTACATCCAACAAGTAAAAACGAAAGCAAAACTGTTACAATATATAATTTCTTTTTCATATATTTCCTCCTATTACTATTGTGAATGTATTTTTTCAAATTATGCAAAAAACCTAAAAATTTGATTCATTTTTCTAAATATTTTCAAATACAGTAATATCTTCATAATTTTTTTTAAAACTTTATGTATCAAAATAAATTGGCACTGCTATAATATTATTCTATTCTAATAATGTTTCTATTGAATATAAAAAAGAAGTGTTCACTTATTTACAAAATACCCGTATGGGTATATAATAAAAATGGTGGTAAAATTATGAAGCAAACACATAGAAATGAAAATGAAAAGAAAATTATTATCAATCGTATTAATCGCTTAATTGGGCAAATGAATGGCATTAAAAATATGATAAATGAAGACCGCTATTGCGATGATGTTTTAGTTCAATTATCAGCTGTTACAAAATCTGTTCAAAGTCTTTCTAATCATATTTTAGAAAAACATTTACATTCTTGTGTTAGTACAAGTATTGAAAATAGAAATTTAGAAATTTTAGATGAATTAATTAGTATATTTAAACGTTTTAACAAATAATAAGAAAGGGTGATATTATGAAAAATATCGTTATTAAAGTTGAAGGTATGAAATGTAGTGGTTGTGAAAATAGAATTGAAAAATCACTATTAAATTTAGAGGGAATCAAAAAAGTAAGTGCAAGCTATGAAAATGGAACAGTAATGGTAGAACTTTCAAAGCATATCAATTCAAATATGATTAAAGAAAGACTAGAAATTCTAGGTTTTCCTGTGATTGGAGAAAAATTGTGAAAAAAGTAATTTTAAAAATCGATGGAATGACTTGCAGTGCATGTTCTTCAGGACTTGAAAAATATCTCAATAAACAATCAGGAATTAAAGCCAATGTTAATTTGGTTCTTTCTCAAGCCTTAATTGAATATGAGGATAATATTTCTATTCAAGATATCAATAAATATATCAAAGATGCTGGATTTGAGAGTTTAGGAGTTTATAATCCAAACGAAAAAAGACAAAAGAACCGTAAGATTTCATTTTCTCTTTTTTCAATACTTGCTTTTATTATTTTATATATTTCTATGGCACCAATGTTAGGATTTCCTAGTATTCCATTTTTAAATATTAATAAATTTCCAGAGCGTTATGCAGTCACCTTACTTTTACTTACGCTTCCTTTTTTCTTTTTTGGAAAAGATATTTTTATTAGTGGGGCTAGGAACCTTATCCATAAAACACCAAACATGGATACGCTAGTTTCTATTGGAGTTATTGCTAGTTTTTTATATAGTCTTTTTGGAACAATTATGATTTTTTATCATCATACACATTATGTACATCACTTATATTTTGAATCTGCTGCAATTGTTATTTACTTTATCAAATTAGGTAGGTTTATTGATAAAAAAAGTAAGGAAAAAACAGGAAGTGCGATTAAAGAATTGGTTCAAATCACTCCAACAAAAGCATTATTAAAAATAGAAAATGATGAAAAAGAAGTTTCTATTGATGAAGTAAAAGTAAATGATATATTAATTGCGAAACCTGGAATGAAAATAGCAGTCGATGGAATCATTATAAGTGGAATTACTCATGTAGAAGAAGCTTTCATCACAGGAGAGTCTACTCCTGTTAAAAAACAGGAAAATGATAAAGTTGTTGCAGGTAGTATAAATTTAGATGGTTATATTTTATACAAAGCTTTAAAAATAGGCAAACAATCTACAATTTCAGAAATCGTAAAATTAGTTGTTGAAGCAACAAATACAAAAGCTCCAATTGCACATCTAGCTGATAAAGTGAGTCTTTATTTTGTTCCTTCAATTGTAGCAATCTCACTCTTAACATTCTTTTTGTCATTACTTTTGAAATTATCTTTTAGTGATTCTTTAACTTCTTTTGTAAATGTTTTGGTCGTTGCTTGTCCATGTGCTTTGGGTCTTGCTACTCCTCTTGCTATGGTCATTAGTGTTGGAATGTGCGCAAAGCAAGGCATTTTAATAAAACAAAGTAAAACTTTAGAACAAGCTCATAAAATAAATACAATTGTCTTCGATAAAACAGGTACTTTGACATACGGAAATATGAAAATAGAAAAGATTTTACTATTTGACAAATATTCTGAAATTGAAGTTTTAAAGTATGCTGCTAGTTTAGAAAATCATTCTAGTCATCCAATCAGTAAAGCCTTTATAGAGGAGGCTCAATTTAAAAAAATTTTATTACAAAATGTAACAAATTTTAAATCTCTTCCTGGAATTGGGTTGTCTGGAATTATTAATGGAAAAAATATTTTCGTTGGTAATTATAAATTATTTTCAAATTTAAATATCAAAAATATATATGAAAAAGAAGAACAAGAGTTTCGTTCCACTGGTTCTAGTATTGTCTATGTAGTCATCAATCAAAATATTGTTGCCTTAATTGGCATTAATGATATTGTAAGGAAAAGCAGTAAAAATACAATTTCTAAATTAAAACAGTTAGGAAAAGAAGTAATTATGCTAACTGGTGACAATCATGATACAGCAAATAAAATTGGAAACAAAATTGGAATTCCAAATATAATAGCAAATGTCATGCCAGCAGAAAAGGTAAGCACTATTAAAAATCTTATGAAAAGTGGAAAAAAGGTAATGATGATTGGTGATGGAATTAATGATGCTCCTTCTTTAGCAAGTGCTGACATTGGAGTTAGTGTTAGTAATGGGACTGACATTGCTGCTAATTCCTCAGATGTAATTTTAATGAATGATAATTTGGAAAAAATTATATCACTATTAATAATAAGTAATAAAACAATTAAAATTATTAAACAAAATTTATTTTGGGCATTTTTCTACAATGTTTGTATGATTCCTATTGCTGCTGGAGTTTTAGTACCATTTGGAATTCACATGAATCCCATGATTGCTGGATTTGCTATGATGATTAGTAGTTTTACTGTCATTTTAAATTCACTTAGACTAAAAAATATCAGTTTAATCTGATATTTTTTTTATAATTGCTACAATCTTCTCTAAATTATCAAATGAAATCTCTATTTGTTCACTTGTATTCATGTTTTTCAAATTAAACATTTTATTCTGTATTTCTTCTTCTCCTAATACAATTACAAATGGTATTTTTTCTTTATTTGCAAAATCCAAACTTTTCTTTACCTTTTTACGGCTCATTTCTATTTCTACTTTTACTCCAAGATTTCTAAGTTTAGTTGCCAAATTTAAACTTTCAATTTCTGTATTCATTGGAATAATGAAAATATCTACTTGTGGTACTTCTTCAAACCTTGCATCATTTTTTAAAAGCTCATAAATAGAGGTTAGTCCAAAGCTAATTCCAACTGCTGGATAACTTGTTCCATCATCAATAAATTCAGTAATCATATTATCATATCGACCACCGCCACCAATACTTCCTGTTAAACGTTTATTTTTTTCATATACTTCAAATACATTTCCTGTATAGTAATCTTGTCCACGCGCTAAAGTAGAGGTAAATACACAATATTCTTCTATTTTTAAACCTTTAATATATTCAGCTAATTTATTTAATTCTTCTAAACCAATTTTTACTTTTTCATTATTTGTATCTTTTAACTTTTCATTCAATTCTTCTAAAGATAACGTAAAATATTCTAAAAGTTTTGTTATTTGATTTTCATTTAACCCAATTTCTTTTAATTGGTCTTTAAATTCTTCTTTTGATAATTTTTCCATTTTATCAACAACTGTTACCACTGTGCTTACTAGTTCTTCTTCTATTCCGCAATCTAATATCAATCCACTCATTAAACTTCTACTATTGTATTTAATTATAATTTCTATATTAAGCTTTTTAAAAGCATTAATATAAAGATTCAATAATTCAGCTTCTATCATTTGTCCAGATAGTCCAACCACGTCTACATCACATTGCGTAAATTCTCTATCTCTTCCTACCTTTACTGGTCCATCTCTAAAAACTTTCGCTATTTCATAACGTTTGAATGGCATTTTTAATTGGTTCTTATTTAAAGCGATTAGTTTAGCAAATGGGACTGTTAAATCATAACGCAATCCCAGTTCTCTATTCCCTTGGTCTCTTAATCTATAGATTTCTTTTAAGATATCATTTTGCTCATCATATTTTCCACTTAACATATCAAAATAACAAAGAATTGGAGTCTCTATTGGTCCATAACCATATTCCTCAAATGTTTCTTTTAACACACCATTAATATAATTTCTAACTTTTTGTTCTTGTGGTAAAAAATCATATCCACCTTTTACATTTTGTATTTTCATTTCATATTCCTCCCATTTCATGAAAAAAGCTATACAAGCATAGTACCTGTATAGCATATTTTTTATACTAAATACAAGCACTACAAATAGCACTTGTACCTACAACAATTAAAGTCGTATTAACAAGTGCAGACTATTATGATGATGGTTTTCTGTTTTCTTTAACATAATAATCTCTCCTTTAAAACAACTTTATAATATCATAGATATATTTAATTGTCAAAAATTAATTTCTCTTTAAAAAATATGTTGTCTCGCCTTTTTCTTCTGAAAGTGTATGCTCTCTATTACTAATGTGATTTACTTCACAATATAAACGTTTAAAGTTTATTTCATCTTGAAGTAATGCTCTCATATCATTTAAAAATACCCTATAAGTCTCATCTTCAAAAAACATATTTTCTGGATTCTCTTCTCCATACCTTTTAGAGAGTCTTTTATATGTATAATCTAAGAAATCTTCTACTTCTCTTTCTGGAGTTCTCCACTTTCCAACAAAAAAGCTTCTAATAAATACGATTTCTATTCTAGTATTTCTATCTGCTGATGAAATCAATTTCCCATAATCACTTCTTGGAGTGTCTTCTTTAGAAGAACGATGATCTTCTATTGCCTCTTTTATAACAGTTCTTTCTTGTTCATTAAAAAAAATAGGCATTGCTGGGTCTTCCATAAATAAACTTGCAGCTATCTTTTCATGATTTTCATGGTCAATATATTTTCCCAAATCATGAAATGCTGCTATTGCATAGATTTTATTATCTTCTAATCCTAATTTTAATGTAGCATTTAATGCAAAAGAACGTCTAATTACTTCTAATATATGAATAATTCCATGTGCTTTATCATTTTTCTCATATTCTGGAAAAACTTTTTCTTCTACATATTTTTTTAATTTTGAATCTACATTTTTTGTATAATACTCATATTCATCAATATTATTTGCTTCTAAAATTCTAGAGCGAAAAGTACTAAATGATTCGGTTGACTGTTCTATTGACTGATAGGCTTTATATAATAACTCATCTAAAGAAGATTCGGGATTTTCCTGCTGAATTTTTGCAAATAAAATTTTTAAATTTTCCATCTTTTCTGCCTCCTACAATAATTTCCACTACATTCTATATTAGCACTTTTTAAATAAAATTTCTATTGTTTTAATCATTTTTTTATTATTAATTTCGATTTTATATACAATGATAAAATCTTTAATAATCTATGTTAAAAATATAAATTAATAAAAAAATAAATTTA
>JAAWNF010000064.1 GCA_022798795.1 Bacilli bacterium | reverse complement strand
GGTCGCTGGGAACGGATACCGGAGTAAATTTGCTGGATCCGGGCGATACGCCGAATGAAAATATACAGTTTCTTCTTGTACTGGCCTGCATTATGAAGGTGCAAACGCGAGAATATATTGATAAAAAAAGGGCAACAATTGTTGTACCTATTACAAATAGTGGAAATGTAGTTTTGGTAGTTCAAACTGTTGCATTGTCAAAAGAAGGGGCTTTACTAGAGTTTCCAGCTGGATATTGGGAATTAGGAGAGAAAAGTGAAGAAGTGGGAATTAGAGAATTGGCAGAAGAAACAGGTTATGTCCCATCAAATCTTATTCCTTTGGGGTGTCATTATCAAGACCCTGGCAGTATCAGGCAAGAGGTAGAAGTCTTTTTGGCGTTTGGATGTCAGAAAAAACAAGAGCAGAAATTAGATAAAGGGGAATTTATGAAAGGAATTGAGGTTCCATATTCGTTTGTTTTAGAATTAATTGATGAAGGCTATTTGAAAGATGCAAATTCTTATATTGCATTTCAAAAAGCGCAACGATATATAGAGAAAAACTATCAACAAGAACCTCCATTTATAAAGATGAAAAAGTAAAATTGTACAGTTGTTACAATTTTTTTAGAATAGGGGAATTTATTGACTATTTATAATTAATATGATAATATAGCGAATGCAAAAAAAAGGGGGATTTTATATGGTTTCAAAAAGGGAAATCGATAGGGTTGTGAATATATATCAATCTACAGTTGCATCTTTGGATAAAGTTTTAGTAGGACAGAAAAATGTGAAAAAAGCAGTCGCTGCTTCTATTTTGTGTGATATAGGAAGTAAAATTTTGATGACTGGTGGTCCAGGAACAGGAAAAACAACACTATCTAAATTTTTATCAACTAGTTTTGAATCTGAACGAATTTCTATTACTTCTGATATTTTTCCAAGTGATATTCAGGAACAATTGAAAAGGAATCAGAATTTACAATTGCTACAGATAGATGAATTCAATAGAGCAAGTGGAAAAATACAGTCTGTTTTTCTTGAATTATTTGCTGAAAAACAAATGAGTATCGGTGGAGAAAAATATGAGTTTAAAGACTTTTATGTGTTTGCAACGCAGAATAGTGCAGATATAGCGGGAGTTTTTAATGTTCCACAAGCAGTATATGACCGCTTTGATATGAATATTTATTTTGAAAAATTGAGTGATGAGGAAAAAAGAATTCTATTTTTTAGAGGTTTTAAGCCAGAGACTGAAAGCCATTTTGAACTAGATGAATTAATTGAGACCAAGTTGGCAGTATCACATTTCGAAACTACACCAAAAGATGAAGATATTATGATGAGAATATTTGGAATGATAGATGCGATGAATTTAGATGGGGAAAGACTATTTGCTGGTTCTAATATTAGGGCTCATACATTCGCTTTGAAATTGGTAAAATTAATTGCTTTGAGTAACGGTAGGGATAGTATTTTTCCAACTGATATTATTGATTTTTTAAATTATATTTATATACATAGAATTGACCAAAATGTTGCTAGTATGAATGATAAAGCAGTATTGGACCAGTTTGATGCGGTGAAAAATAAAATTGTTTCTATGAAAAGATAATAAGGGGACTTTAACATGAATGATTATGAAATAGTAAAAGAAAGTTTAGAAATTATTAAAAAAAATGGTGATTTATATGATGCGATTGCATTAAAAGAAGGTGTAATGGCTGACACAGTACATCCAAGTTTATATTTTATAAAAACAAATATTTTATTATTTTCTAGAATTTTATATGGTGGAGTATTGATTGCTAATAAGATAAAGTCTTATTTTTCACCGATTCAAAAAGTAAAAGAAGCTCAAGAGCGAATAAGAAGAATTTTAGGAGTGAATATAGATATTATAAAACCAAAAAACTTTAGTATGATAGTAGAAAAAAATTCAAAATTGTTTTATTCGAAATCTCATTTGGCTATTTTATATGAGGATAGCAATGCTACAATAGAGGAATATGTAGGATGCTTAAAAAAAATTTTACAGTTTTCTTCTCTTTATAAAATAGAAAATATACTATTAAGAGAAACTGATATTATAGCGCTTTTTCCAGATGTGAAACTTGATAAGTTTGCATTTGTTCCTATGGTAAATGTGTTAGATTGTGGAGATAGTAAAGGAGTAAATCATATTTCTACAGAGGATACTTATGATGTAGAAACTGAAATTGGTAGTTTGTTGTTATTTCTAAATGTAGATGAATTAAAAAATCTGATTGCTCAATTGGAAATCATTAGAATAGATAAGAAAATGTTGTTATTTTTTTCAAAGAATATTCAGGATATTGTGGTTAAGAAGAGTATTGAGAGATTTTTGATAGATGGTAATTTGCACTCATTTCAGGCAATTGTGAATCAAAGATTAACGAATATAATAAATGAAAATAGTTCTTATAAAAATAGAGAAAATGGAAAAGTTTTTCAGCAAGTAGAGGTAAAAGGAGAATTAGTAAAGGTGGTTTCTATTAATTCCAAAGGAGAAGTTGTTGAAAATGTTATTACAACTTTGTATGATTATTTAGAAATCCCAAATTATGAAAAACTTTTGAAACAAGTAAAAGTTAAAAATGACCAACCAGAATTGTTCAGCATTGCTTCTCTTCATCTTTATTTGTGTCATCGTAAAAAAAGAGATTCTGTAAAGAGAAAAAAAGACAATAGTTTTTATGATTATATTTATAAAACTTATATGGAAAAGAAAAAAGGTAAGATAAAAAAGGTTTCAGGATTGTATACAAAAGATAGAAATATGTCGAAACAAATTTTCAATTTTTTTATAGGAATAATAATGACTTCAATATTATTGTTGTCTGCTCTTATAACGGGATATTCTTTTGATACAATTCAATATTTTTTGGAAAAAGAAAATACGTCTGTGGGAGATACTATATTAGAATATGTGGCAAAACCTTATTTGAAATCTCTGGAATTCGAAGGAAACTTAATTAAAAATGTATTTGTGAAATTGCAAAACTTTTCAACGGATTTGTCAGATATAATAAGCAATAAAAACAGGGGAAATGCTAAAAACTCAGAGTGGCAAATAGGAGATAAAAAAGATAGTAATTTTATATGGGGAACAGGAGATAAAAAAGATAGTAATTCTATATGGGGGATAGGAGATAAAAAAGAAGAAATAGAAAATGCGATTGCTTCTATTACATCTTTATCTGAGAATCCATTGCCACGATATTATGCAATGCAATATGCGACAGGCGCTTATTATAGAGATGGTGAAATTGTATATGAATCAAAAACTGAACATATTTATTTTTCAGAAATGGAAGAAGTGGCCCCTTTATTTTCAGTTCAGTATGCAATTAGTAAAAAAGATTTGCAAGATGCAATAGAAAATATGAATAATTCATTTTTTTTAGAAAAGGCATTATATCCAGTAGGAGACGATTATGTTATTACGCGAATCATTGTTAGCGAAAAAGAAGACCCTTTAAATAAAGTAGAAATCTATATAAAAGATAATTGTACATGGGGAGAAAGTGCAGAAGGACTTTCTGTAGTAGAAGCTTTAAGTCAGATGAAAGAGCCTCAAGTTTGTTGTGTCTATGGAATTTCAGAAAAGTCTCGAAATAGTTTTGTGAGAGGAATGCGAAAGGAAGAATCTTACACAGCTCATCCAAAAGAAATGATTAGAAGTGCAATTATAAGAGGGCTTGGGATGGAAGAAAATACGACTGATGAAGAAGCATTTTTTGCAATAAAAAATAAAGTTTATTCATTAACTCCAATAGAAGATGCCGGAATGTCAAATGAAATAAGAGACTTGGGGGAAGTGGAATTTTATGAAACTGTTGCTTCTTTTGATTCCCTTATTTGTAATTTAGCTGCTTTGTTAGCTACTGGTGTGAATGATGAATTGATTTGTGTTTCTGGATTTTATGTAGATGAGGATAATTTTGTGACAAGTAATCAAAGACATGATTGGGCAATGACCAAAGAGGGAAACATTATTGATGTAACACCATCGAAAATAGAAGAGAAGCATCTTGATAGTATTATGAATTGGGGAATAGAAAAATGCATCCCAGTACCTATTATTCTTGGAATTGCTGGTTATTTTATATACAAAAAATATGGGAAACGTATCAAATTTCAAATTGCTGTCAAAAATGTGGAAAAAACAATTTCTGCAGAAGAATTTGAAACTACTTATGCAAAATTAAAGGAAACTGTATATGATGGAATTCACATTCCAGTATCTAGAGATTTATCAGAAACAATCAATACTGTAAATGTAGAATTTAGTGGCTGGACTTTAGAAGAATTAACAGAATTAAAAAATGAACTGAAAAAGAGTGGTTTAACGCATTCTGAATTAAGAACCTCTTATCGATTGATAAAGCAAATTCCTTTTATTAGAAAAAATAAAGATGCCATACAAAAAGTTTTACAAAAGAGAAATAGTTGACAAAAAAAGATTTATTGATTATAATCATAAGCAAGAAAGGAAAGATTGTTATGTTAAAACAAATAAATGGACAACATCATCATAATAATCTGCACTTGTAAAACACGACAATTATTGTTGTAGGTAACAAGTGCTATTTGTGGTGCTTGTTGCCTGTATAAATTTGACTATACGGGTAAAACTGTATAGTTTTTTTAGCACCATATGATGATGTTAGAAAGAGGAAATTTATATGGAAAGAATCCAAAATGGAATTGTATTTAGTAACGATATAGGTAGGATTTTGAATGGAAATAATGCTCTAGATTTTGATTATAGAAATATTGGGATTCCTACTAATTCGGTGATTGAATCAGTAAGATTGAATTTTAGAAGTGATGTAGATAAAATATTTAGCAAGCATGTTAGAGTTATAACAGAATTAGAAATGATTTCTAGTATGTTAGAAGCAATGAGTGATGTTTATGGAAATTTACCAATTGTTTCATTAGATAAAATTTATGTAACAGTAGATGATAAAAATTTATTATTTTTAGATTGTACTAGATTGGATGGTTCTAAAGAAGTTGTATCTCGAAATAATATACATGAGTGTGAAAATGTTGATAAGCAAATTGACTTTATTTCAAAACGATTAAAAGCTCAAAATCAAAAAAAGATTATTTTGTTAGATGATGTAGTTTTTAGTGGTTCTGTGTTAAGAACGGTCATAAAAAAATTTTTAGATAGAGGAATTGTAGTAATAGGGATTAGAAGTGCAATTTCTACCGTTACATCCTATGATTTTTTTAATTCTATTTTGCCACTTGGATTAAGATGTGGTTATGTTATGGAAAAAGAAGTGATTGACCAAATATGTGAACGTGACTTTTATTTTGGCATTGCTCAGTCAGGAATTTCAGTGAGAAATAATGATGGAAAAGTTTGTAAAGCGCCTTATTTTGTTCCCTTTGGAAATCCAGTTGAAAGAGCTTCTATACCAAAAGAACAAGAAATATTTTTTTCAGAAGGATGTATAAAACGTTCTATTGCATTATGGGAAAGTGTTAAAAAAATGATTTATGTAAAAGATTTGCCAGAAATTATTATGAATGCACCATTAGAAGAACCAGTGGTAAAAGTGTTAGAGAGAGGAAGGATTAGAAAATGAAAAAATTACAAATTGGAGTTATGGGGTCAGCAGCAGATTTGAATTATGGAAAAGAAGCAGAAAAATTTGCGAAAGAATTGGGAAAATTAATCGCAGAAAGTGGAAATATTTTAGTTTATGGTGCTGAAAAGGAATATAGTTCATTGTCTACTAATGCAGCGATAGAAGCGAGTAAAAATAATGGAATAACAGTTGGTGTGACTAGTGGAAAGAAAAAAGAGATATATGGAGATTTTATGCCTACAGTTTTAATTCCATGTGGACTTGAAATTGGAGGTGGAAGAGAATTTTCTCTTGTACTCAGTTGTGATGTGATTATTGCGATTAGTGGAGGTTCTGGAACTCTTACAGAAATGGTGATTGCATATCAAGCTGGAATTCCCATCGTAGTTGTTGAATGTTTTGATGGTTGGGCTTCTAGATTAGCCAATGAATATATTGATGATAGGAAGCGACTAAAGTGCGAATCATCAAGTACACCAAAAGAAGCACTAGAAAAAGCAATTGGATTGTGCAAAAAATCAGATTTCTGATTTTTTTTGTTATTTTCATTTTTTTTGTAAAAAGAAAGGATTGAGTGTGTTCTATATAGAATAATACTATTGAGGTGGAATATTATCTACTTGACAATAGTATAAATTAACTATTATA
>JAAWNF010000004.1 GCA_022798795.1 Bacilli bacterium | reverse complement strand
TATACTTGATGAACCAAAGCATACCCAGTTATTCGGATTTGCTCCTCTATATCTTTTTAGATTTGCTAAGTCAGGTAAATTATCTTGATTTGCTAAATCACTTCCACTTGTTCCTGCTGACTTAATCGTTACTTTAGGTTTTATACTTGCTGTCTTTCCATTTCCTCCTGTTGCTGTACATGTTAATGTATATGTCCCCACTGCCAATGAATTTAGATTTGTTATTGTTGTAGTTCCATTCTTACATGTAACACTTCCTCCCATTCCTCCGAATGTTGCACTATATAATGTACTTACTGCTACACTTGTTTTCTCATTTACTGAATAAGCTGTACTTGTATAGCTACTTGTTATACTTGGTGTTGTTGTATCTATCTTACTTACTGTAACACTTTTTGCTGCAGATATATTTCCTGCTGCATCTTTTGCCCATAAGTAATATGTTCCATTTGCTGTTACACTCTTACTAAATGCATAACTACTTGTATTTGTTACTGATGTCCAACTTGTTGGCGTTGCACTACTTGTTGTCCATGCATATGCTACTACACCACTATGTGAATCAGAAAGCGTTGCTGTTAAAGTCTTACTTGTTGTCCAACTATCTGTATTTCCACCTATTGCTCCCACTGTTGGAACTGTTGCGTCTATATAATAAGTCCCACTGCCTTCAGTTTTAGAATTTCCATATCCTCCTGTTGCTGTTGCACTTATTGTATAGGTTCCTGTTGTATTTAGTGTCACATTTGCTGTTCCTGTGTTTTCATTTCTTGTTCCACTTTGAGCTGCTCCACTATTTATACTATATGTAAATGCACTTAAGTTTTCTCCCTGTTTTACAGTCGCACTTATTGTTATATTTACTGATTTTACCCATCCTGTTGTTTGAATTGGTGAGAAACTTATAATTGGGGCTGTTGCTGCTGTTATCGTAAATGTTCTTGTTCTTGTTCCTACATTTCCTGCCTCATCTGTTGCTTTATATGTTATTGTTTGTGTTCCCACTGTTGCACTTAAACCACCTGTATATGTAATTGTTGGCGTCACTCCACTATTATCTGTTGCTGTTACTCCTGTCATTAAATTATAACCAACAACTTCATCTACTGCTAATGTTACATTATCAAATACAAGTTGTGGCTCTGTTGTATCTATCATATATGTTTTACTTGTTTTTACTTCTGTATTTCCACTATCATCTGTTGCTGATACTTCTATTTGATAATTTCCTGTAGAATTTAATAAGACTGAACCTCCATTATTAATTGGATTTGTTGTTCCTCTTACTCCATCTTTTATAATAACATAAGTTATACTATCCACTCTATTGTTATCTGTTGCTGTTATTTTTACACTTTGCGATTTTACATGTCTTGTTGTTTCCTCTGGTGCTATTGTTATTACTGGTTTTGTTGAATCACTTACCACAAATGTTCTTATACCAATAGTTTCGTTTCCTAATCTATCTTTTACAATATAAGTAACTCGATATGTGCCCGGAATTGATAACAATGTGTCCCCACCTGTAATAATTTTACTATTATCTATTGTTCCATCTACATTATCTACTGCTGTTACTCCTGTAAATATATTATAACTTCCTGCTGTTGCAGAATCTAATGTCACAATTTCAGGGTCAATTGTTAATTCTGGTCCTGTTGCATCTATTCTATATGGTCCTCCAGTGATACTATCACTATGACCATTATCATCTGTTGCTCTTACCACAATACTAAAAATTCCCGTAGTGTTTAATGTTATTGTTTTTTCATTTCCACTTACTTGTATTGGGTCTTGTCCATCAATTTGATAAGTAAAGCCTGTTACCTTGTTTGGTGAAACTGCTGCTACTTTTATTACTACAGTTTTACTTCTTACATAGCTACTATCTGCTTTTGTAATTGTAATTTGTGGCTTCATTTCTACTACTTTTACTGTTCTTGTTACAGTCGCCTTTTTACCATTACTTTCATTTGTATATGTAATTGTATACGTTGCTACTGCTCCTGTTTCTACACTTTCTACAACTGTATTGCCACGTTTTATTACAGTTGTATATGTTAATGCATCTCCTGCTCTCGTTTCTGATTTAACTCCTGGATCAGTAAACGTAGAACCCAACCCTATCATCATTACTTTGCTATCGATTAATGTAATTACTGGATCTTCTGGATCTCTAACTGGATTATGCGTACCATCATCTGGTTCAAGCACAAGCTCGTTATTATCCTTTGAATTGTTGATACAATAATTTCCATTACATGCATTCACTACAAGAATGTCACCATCTTCATCAACAATAAATCTTCCTTCACCACTATAACGTCCATTTACCTTTACTGTCGTTGGAAGGTCATCACGATTTCCATTTCCAACTTGTTCTAAAGTTAAAGTCCCATCTTTATAATAGTATTCTCTAGGAAGCGAAAAATTATCATCGGCTGTATCAATTCTAATTGATTCCATAATTCCGTGAACACTCTCTTGAAAAGTTTTTTTCTCCTGTTTTTTGATGACATCAATTACAATTGGTGTAACTATCAATGCGATAACTCCAATGATTATGATTACTGCTAGTAGTTCAATCAAAGTGAACCCTTTTTTTCTACCACACATCATACTAAAACTCCTTATCCTTTCTACTATTGTCACCACTTAGTTACACAAAAGAGCAAAAAATAGGTTTTTGGAAACCATATGGTTACAATTTAGTATATTATATTACCAAACGGATACAATGTCAATAGGTGGTACTTATGCATTTCAAGAGAATTAAAAATTTACGTGAAGACCACGACTTCACGCAACAATATGTTGCTACCTATCTAAATATCCACAGAGTTGTTTATAGTAGATACGAAAATGGGGTTCGAGAAATACCAGTTTCTTGTCTAATTAATTTATCAAAATTATATAATGTTTCTGTAGACTATTTAGTAGAAGGTGGTACTGATGGAGATAAAATCTTTTTAAAAAATAAAAGCGGAAAATAATTTTTTCTTAGTCTTTAAAAGGCTAAATACATTCTTGTTCTAAAATCAGTATTCCCCACTTTATAAAAAAAAGAACATTTTTTTGATTTTTATCCTTAAATGTTCTTTTTTTTACAACTATTTTACATTTTCTAAAAATTTTTTTACTTGATAAGCAGCTAAACTTGCTTCTCCTACTGCTGTTGTTAATTGGTATAGTTCTTTTTTTATTACATCTCCACAAGCATAAACCCCTGAAATATTAGTTTCCATATTTTCATTCACAACTATATATTGATTTTCAAATTTCAAATTTAAATTTGACAAAAAATCTGTATCTGGTTCATATCCAATATAAATAAATAATCCTTCTATCCATATCGTCTCTATATTTTCTTTTTTCTCTACTTTTATTCCCATAAGCTTATTTTTTTCTTCTATCAACTCTTGTACTTCCGTATTATAATGAATCTCTATGTTATTTTTTTCAAATACTTTTTGCTGTAACACTGCATCTGCTCTTAAATTTTCTCCACGATACAAAACATCCACTTTTTCACAAATTTCAGAGAGAAATAAAGCCTCTTCTATTGCACTATTCCCCCCACCAATTACTGCTACATGCTGATTTTTATAAAACATTCCATCACAAGTAGCACACCAACTTATCCCATTTCCTATTAATTGATTTTCTTTTTCTAAGCCTAACTTTTTAGGTTTTCGTCCTGACGCTATAATAATACTTTTTGTTTCATAAATTCCATTATCTGTATAAACAATTTTTCTTTCGTCTAAATTCTCAATTTTAATTACATTTCCATATTGATAGGATACTCCAAGATGATTTACTTGAGAAAAAATATTGAGAGCTAACGAAGCTCCATCTATGCTAGAGTAGCCTGGATAATTTTCCACATTAGGTGTCTGTGTAATTTGCCCACCAGGAGCTCCTTTCTCAATCAACAATACATCTAAATTATATCTTTTTAAATAAATAGCAGAAGTCATTCCTGCTACTCCTGCCCCTATCACTATACAATCAAAATATGACATGTTCCACATTCTCCTTATCATTATATCGATTATCAAACTTAGAACCTTTATAACATATCAATAGATAGACAATTCCTATTACAATCATTCCAATCGATACAATTTGAGCCATTTTGAGATTGCCCAACATCAAACTATCAGTTCTAAAACCTTCTATAAAAAATCTGCCGATTCCATACCATATTAAATAAAAACTAGTTAAATTTCCAATTTTTAAATATGACCATTTTCTAATAACTAAAGCCAATGCAAAACCAATTAAACACCATAAAGATTCATAAAGAAAGGTAGGTTGATAATACACACCATTAATATGCATCCCTTCTCTAATAAATTCAGGCAACCATTTTAGTGCTTCCAATGATGTCACCGCACCATGTGCTTCTCCATTGAAAAAATTCCCCCATCTTCCTATCGCTTGACCTAATAATAGACTAACTACAATAATATCGACAAGCCTCTTTATATTTATTTTATACTTCCTTCCATAAAGAATAATAAATATCAACCCTGCTATAATTCCACCATGAATCGCTAATCCACCTTCCCAAACTTTAAAAATATCTAACAAATGATTTCCATAAAAATCCCAATGAAAGGCAACAAAATACAATCTAGCTCCAATTAGCGCGATTGGAATAATAAAGAAAAATAAATTTACCATAAAATCTTCCGGTATTTTCCACTTTTTAGACTCTTTTAAAGCCAAAGAACCTCCTATAAGAATTGCGAAAAACATAATTACTGAATACCAATATATTTTAATAACTCCTAAATCTAATAACACCGCATTCATACTATCCCTCTTTCTTAATTAATGGTTTTATAACATAGTCATTTACAACCTCATTCATAATAGAAATCAATATAGCAACTATAAATGACATCCATAATCCATGGATTTCAAAATGACTTCCTAAAATCCAATCTACCATATTTAAAATTAATACATTAATAAATGGATAAAAAAGTCCTAATGTAAGTCCTGTTATTGGAATCGTAAGCCAAACTAAAAACGGTTTTACAGTCCTGTTAAGTCCATAAATAATTACTGCTGCTAATAATCCCCAAAAACCAAAATAAGAATTATCAATTGAAATTGTTTTGCTAAAAAGAACAGATGCACTAATCAATATCAAGCCATATGCAACCATATGTAATAACCATTCCAATAAAAGAGTTGCCTTTAATTGTTTCTTTGACATCTTTTACCATCTCCATTTCTATTATAGCATAATATTATTAAATTTCTAAATAAAAATGACACATCTATATACTTGCATTTTATTAATAAATAAATTATTTCTATATAATGATAGTTATTGTACATTGAAAACAAAAGAGAGACTACTTTCTCTCCCCTTTGAGTTCAAATAAAATGTCTCTTAATTCAGTTGCACGTTCAAAATCAAGATTTTTCGCTGCCTCTCTCATTTCAGATTCTACATTCTGAATTAATGAATTTAATTCTTGTTTACTTAATTTTTCAGGCTTTTTCTCTTCTATTTCTTGATTATTCGAAATCAATTCCCTAATTTCTTTTATAATTGTCTTTGGAACAATATGATGTTTCTGATTATATTCTTCTTGAATGCTTCTTCTTCGTTCTGTTTCTTTTATTGCATATTCCATTGCCTCGCTCATATGGTCGGCGTACATAATTACACGTCCATTTTCATTTCTTGCTGCTCTACCAATCGTCTGAATTAAACTTCGTTCACTTCTTAGGAATCCTTGTTTATCCGCATCCATGATTGCAATCAAACTTACTTCTGGAATATCAATCCCCTCTCTAAGCAAATTAATTCCTACTACTACATCATATTTCCCTAATCTTAAATCTCTAATAATTCGAAGACGTTCCAAAGTTTTTATCTCACTATGTAAATAAGCTACTTTCATATCCAATTTTTTTAAATAATCTGTTAATTCTTCTGCCATACGAATTGTTAAAGTCGTAATTAAAGTTCTCTCATTTTTATCTATTTGTTTTTGAATTTCTTCTACTAAATTATCAATTTGCCCTGATGTTTTTCTGACTTCAATTGTTGGGTCTAACAAGCCAGTTGGACGAATAATTTGTTCTATAACTTGTCCCTCACTCTTTTCTAACTCATAATCACCTGGGGTAGCTGAAACATAAACAACTTGTGATATTTTATTTTCAAATTCTGAAAAACGAAGTGGTCGATTATCCATTGCTGAGGGTAAACGAAAACCAAAATCTACTAATACTTGCTTTCTTGCTTGGTCACCATTAAACATCCCGCGTACCTGTGGAACTGTCACATGAGACTCATCAATTACAAGTAAATAATCATCTCCAAAAAAATCAATTAATGTAGTTGGTGTTTCTCCCGGTTTTTTAAGTGCTAAATGTCTAGAATAATTTTCTACACCTCTACAGACTCCTGTTTCTGAAAGCATTTCAATATCATAGTTTGTTCTTTCCATTAATCGTTGATGTTCTAACAATTTATTTTCTTTTTTAAATTCTTCTAGTCTTTCTTCTAATTCTTTTTTTATATTTACAACTGCTAATTTTAGTTTTTCTTCACTGGTTACAAAATGACTAGCTGGAAATATACTAATACTTTTTTTCTTTGATAAAACGATTCCTGTTAATGTATCAAATTCACAGATTTGCTCTACTTCTTCCCCAAAAAAATCTACTCGTATTCCTTTTCCATGCTGATTAACAGGAATAATTTCTAAAATATCTCCACGTACTCTAAAGCTTCCCCTTTTCAAATCTAAATTGCTTCTTTCATAAAGCATATCTACCAACTTCTCAATAACATAATTCCTATCAACTTGTTGTCCTGAAAAAATAGTTAACATTTTATTTTTATATTCTTCTATTTCACCAATTCCATAAATACAAGAAACCGACGCTACTACAATTACATCATCAAAATTAAGTAAAGAAGAAGTTGCAGCATGTCTTAATTCATCAATTTCATCATTGATAGAAGCATCTTTTTCAATATAAGTATCTGTTTTTGCAACATATGCTTCTGGCTGATAATAATCATAATAGGAAACGAAATATTCAACATGATTATTCGGAAATAATTCTTTTAATTCTGAATATAACTGTCCTGCTAAAGTCTTGTTATGAGCTAGCACTAATGTTTTTTTTCCTGTTTGCTCAATTACATTTGCAATTGTAAAAGTTTTCCCTGTTCCAGTTGCTCCCAATAAAACTTGATGCTTTCTTCCTTCCTTTATTCCATTTACCAGGTTTTTTATCGCCTCGGGCTGATCACCATTTGGCTTATATTTTGATACTAGTTCAAACATATTACCCTCCTATTATTTTTTATTCATTGTCCCATTCAATGTACTTAAAATTCTTATCTATTTTATCATTTTTATCAATATTAAACAAGACAAGAACATCTGCTGAACTTCCCTTATTTATATATTTTTTCTATTTTTTACTTATCAATATCTAAACATCCTTTGACTTTTTTAATTCTTTTACAATACCTTTTTGTTTTAAAAGGTCAAAATATATATTGAAATAATTAAGATAAATTATTAAATTTTTCCCATTCAAAAAAAGCAAGTATTACTTGCTTAGATATACTGATTTATTGCATTAATTAACATTTCAATATTCTTTTTATTTTTTGAATTAGCAGCAATTTCCGTTCCTAATTTACTTCTACTATTAAAAGACAATACTGTTTTATTATCATCCATTCTATTTAAATGAACTGTTAATATTTCTCCATAAGAAAACATAGACATACGAACATTTACATAAATCATATGTTCCTCTGAATCCACTCTTTTTACTTTAAAAGGTTTTACATCATGAATTGCCTTTAAAACAATTTCTGTTGTTTCTTCCATATTATGTGTTATAACTAATTCTCTTACTTGGTTACTCCAGCTTCCACTGAATTCATTCGCATGTGTCTGAGCACCACAATTTAAACAAACATCAGCATTATCTTTTAATTGCGTTCCACAATTTGTACAAAACTTTCCCATATTATCACCAATTTTATTATATCATATTTATAATATTTCTGCTATTTCTGATAACTTTGCTTTGGAAATTTTACCTTCCCTTAAAACGTTAATTTTATTACCTATCACTTGCACAAGAGTAGAGGGAATCGAATCAGAAATATCTCCAATATCTACAATTCCATCTATATCATTTCCAATTTCTTCTATAATTTCATTTATTTTTGTGCCATCAGATAATCCTGATAAATTAGCACTTGGGGCCACTATTGGCACATTTGCTTCTTTTATAATTGCTCGAATAATCTCACCGTCTGTCATACGAATTCCGAGGGTATCTAATCCTGCACTTACATATTTAGAAATTAATGAATTCTCCTTTTTTTGAAAAACAATAGTAAGAGAACCAGGCCAAAATGTATCTATTAGTTTTTTCTCAATTTCATTAATCTCTTTTACCAAATCATTTAGCATTTCAATATCTGATATTAATACTATTAAGGGCTTCCATGCTGGGCGCTTTTTTATTTCATAAATCTGTTTACAAGATTCTTCTCTATAGGCATTTGTTCCTAAACCATATACTGTTTCTGTTGGAAAAACAAATATCTTTCCTTTTTTTATGTCCTCTGCAATGGTTGTTACTTCATGTTTTAATAAATTTCCTTTATAATATTTCATAAACTCTCCTTTAAAAAAGATATCAAAATAGATATCCTTATAATTCATCTAACATTTTATTAAGTTTTCTATTTCTTATTTTTGAAATAATAAATCCAATTATTACTAAACCTACAATCCCACCAAAGAAAATTATGATATATGTTACAAATTTTTTATTTACTGTCACTTTTTCTTGAGTTTCAATTTCTGTTTTCTCTACAATCTTTTCCACTTCTTTTGTCTGCTCTTTTATTTTCGTATTAATTGTATAAACTTTTTTATTCCCATTTTCTGCAGTCACTTCTATCAACACTTTGTTCTCATTTTTCTTTAAATCTTCTGCTCCTATAATTTTATAGTTCGCTTTTTCATCTTCTACTTCCGCCTTTATTGAAAGACTATTAACACCTTCTTCTACTTCTAATGTATATTCTAATAAATATGTATCAAAGTCAACATTATAATTTTCTACTACTATTGATTTTAATAAAGCATTTGATGATTTTGGTATCTCTTTTTTTGGGGCCACTGGCTTCTCTGTCACTTTTGGCTTTTCTTTTTGTTCTTCTACTATGGTTTTTGGTGATTCTACGACTGCTGATTCCTTTTTATGATTTATCACAATTGAATGTGGTTTATATTCATCATAACGTCTAACAATAATATCATCTTCTGTTTGATAAGTTTCCACATCAATAAATCCCATTGCTACTTCTCCTAATGTAATTACAGATGAATTCAAAGTTGTATTTTTTACATAAAATTTTAATTCAACTTTATAATCTCCACAATATAACATTCCTGAGCCACAATTATTATTTTGCAATGACTGACTCAATATATAATACACACCATCTACTTTTTGAGCAATTGATTCAAATCCTTCTGCAGAAACTGACTCTAGTATAAACACATCTTCATCCATCCCAAAAGCAAATATTGCTGATGCAATACCCTGAGACGAATTGGGAAGTTTACTTAATCCAGAAACATTCACATTTACAGTCATTGTAAATGATGACCCTTCTTCTACACTCAATGGTCCATTTAACGATGTTGATTTTATTGCTACATCTGCTTTCACAGAGGTTGGTAACAAAAATAATAATCCAAAAACAACATAATACAACAATTTTTTCATAAATACACCAATCTTTCACATTTAGTATATCATGTATTTAAAAAAAACAGAAGAATTATTATTTTTTCTTCTGATAGCCAAATAAATCTATTTCCTGTGCAATTTGTTTTTCTCTTTCTGTGAATAATATTTTATCACTTAAAAGTGATTGCATCTCTCTTAAATAATCTTTATACTTTTGGTCAGGATAATACATTTTTGCATATCCATTTTTACCATATTTACTTGATAATTTTTTAAATGAATATTCAATTACTTGGTCTAATGTTGGATTTTCTCCTATATGCTTATCTTTTTGAAATAATAAAGAACGTTCTAACATATTCCTAACAGAAATTTCTCTATCTGCAGAAGATACTACCTTCCCATATTTACTTCTTGCTTCATATTCTAAACTTGCTCTATGATCAATAATTGCTTCACTCATAATCTTTATTTTTTCTGAATCAAAATTTTGATTCAAAAATGAATCCTTACTCAATATATCTGCAGATACTTGTTCATGATTATCAGGGTCTTGCTTATATCCAATATCATGAAATGCAGCTATTACATAAACCATATCCCAATCTAAATCTAAGCCAAACTCTTCTACAATTTCAAAACTTCTTGTAATCACAGTCTTTATATGGTCGATTCCATGCCCTCCAATATTAGAACTATATTGAGATAAAATCTCACTTTCTATATACTCTTTTATATGTTTACTAATCATTTTCATTTCTTCATTTCACTCCTCTATTTTATAAATATATTACTTTTTATTAACAAAAAAATTATTAAAAATAAAACTAATAAAATTGCCAAAATATCGACATCCTACATTAAAAACTAAAAATAAAATATACTTTACATAAAATATTTTTTGTAATATCCTCATAAATAAAAATCGGAACTTTAGAAGTCTAATACAATTTTTATAAATATTATTATTTTTTTTCACAATTGCCAATGCACATTTTTCTCCTGTCATCAAACCATATCGTAAACCAGATAAAGTAAGTGGGTCACACGCTCCTACTGCATCTCCTATATAAAAAATATTATTATAAATAATCGGCTTTCTAATTCCAATTGGTGTAAAAGCGCCTTTTAAATTTTCCATATCTATATTAATATTTAAGTTCTTTAAAAATTCAGAAAATATTTCTCTATAATTATAGTGATTATTATATACATCTGTCAACCCTACATTGGTTATACCTTGATAACTACTTACCCATCCATATCCTTTTTTTGTAATTCCAAAATGAATTTGTATTTCATCAAAATACTCACTTGGAAACGTTAGTTGAAGGGCTATATTTCGTTTTTTATTCGTCTGATATTTGCTCCCATACCCTAAAGTTCCATCTGCAAAAATTAAATTCTGATAATAAATTGTTTGATTATTCGATAAATAAAGTTTCGATTTTTCTATATTATGCGACCTTATTTTAATTCCTTCTAAGAACTCTACATCCTTTTCTTTTGCTAATTTATAAAATTCATAATCTAGTTCTACTCGGTCAATCTTTCTATTGGTATACAGAAATCTATTATCAATAGTTTGCTTCTTATTATACTTATAAAAAATATGAAAATCTTTGATTAATGTATAATGACAATTCTCTAATTTAAGTCCTAAGTTCTCATATATCTTTCTTGTTTTCGTTGTTATATAACCAGCACAACACTTGTATCTTGGAAATATATCCTTTTCAATTATTAAAATATCTGTCATTCCAAGATTTTTTAAATGTAGAGCAGCAGACAAGCCAGAGGGCCCAGCTCCAACAATAATTACCTGATATTCTTTTTTCATATTCTTACTCCTATAGCTTATATTATAACACAAAAAAAGAGTAGAAAGTTACTCTTTTGGATATTCCAAAACCATTTGCTTATTCTTCTGGTCAATAGAATCTTCTTGTCCAGTTAATACTAATTTTGGTTTATAATCAGAAGTAATTACAACTTGGTCAATATCTAAAGATTCTACTTTTCCCTCTAACTGAGCTACTTGATTCAAGCCTTTTAAATAAACTTCAATATCTCTATTCAATAAAGCAAAAGTATCTGCAGATAAACTAGATTGTTTTAACTTTTCCATATTTTCAACTGCTCCTGCTACATTTCTAGATAATAATGATTGAAATAGTCCTATTACATTTTCAGATAAATCTAAGCTTTTATTCTCAGTATTTCTTCCTTGTGTAAGAGCAAGTTCAGCTCCTATTAAAGGAAGCAAATCATCTTTTGCCATTTCTAATGCATTTATTGTAATAAAATGATTTACTATTGCTTGATTTACTTTCAACAATTCCTGTTTCATTAAATGATTCGAAGTACTAAAACGATTTGTCTTATCTCTCATAATCTGTAATCTAGATGTAGCTAATAAAAAGGCTGCATACTCTTCTTCCTTATCTGGAGCTAGTCCTTTCACTTCTTCCTCTACTTTTTCTGTTTCAGATATTGCTACAAGTAAATGAGAACGATTTTTTTTACGATATGCTTCAATATACCTACGAATTGCATCATAACCTAATAATTCTTTTGACAATGATTCTATATTAGAATCTATTGCCTCTTTCAGTTCCTGAATTGCATCTGGGTTTAATACTAACTTGGGTTCTTCTTCTACCATAACACCAAATATACGTTCAAACAAGGAACGTTTTTTTTTTTCTACTGGCACTCCTGTATATATTTTATCTACAATATGACGAATTGCTTCTACTGATTTATCATGAGCATCACTCATCATTAGTCTTGGCAATTCATCATGAATATACTTTGAGTGAATAGATAATGAATTTCCAAAATGCAAAATACTTTTTACATCTGTCAAATCTAATACATCAATACTTTCCTCAGACAATAGTTTAATTCTATCATCTATTGATAATGAGACTTCATGGTCTTTCTTAGATTCTACCTCTTCTTTTAAAATATCATAGTTAGAACCAACAAAAGATACAATTTCTTCAAGAATTAAGCTCTCCTTTCCAATTGACTTATCAAAAATCCTAGAAATCAAATCTGATACCGTTCTATTATAGTTTGAACTTCCATATTGAATCCAAGGCCTATAAGTTTCTAAAATCAATTTGTAATTAATTTCTTCTCCTTCTAATCCTTTTATGATATCTGTATCCAATCCAATTAATGAACATATATGTTCAAGTGTAACCTTATTCTTTTCGAAAAAATATTGAACATCATTTTCAATTGTAAACATTCCTAATAAAAGCGATAGTTCTCTTACATCTGTTATATTTGGAATCAAACGTGCTACTGATTCATCTTGATAGGCAACTCTCACCAATCTTTGATGAATACGCATAACATTTATGATATATTGTTTTGCTTTTTCTCTAAAACTATTTAATATTCCTTTTGCTTCTTCTATCTTTTTGTCTTCTTCTGTTTCCTCTAAATAAGTCGCAAATTTCTCTTCCAGATTTTCAAAGTCTTCATAAGATAATCCAAAATTTCCTAGAAATTTACTAATTAAAACACTATTATAAACATCTTTTGAAAAAATATTTCTTATTATATTAAATATAGTTATATCTTTTCTTCCTAAGTCTTTGTTACAACCTCCGAAAATAAACATTCCATATTGCTCTGCTAAAATATCAATATTAATAGTTCCTTTCATTAAATAGTTTGGTGATACACTTAAAAAGTTACAAACACCATTCAACGTTAAATTTTTTGAATTTAGAAAGTTAGCAATATCTGATTTTGTAGAAATAATTGCAGAAAGTAAAAGAGATAAAACTTGTATATCCATTTCACTATATTGTTTTATATGTCCAAGAAGAAATTGATGTATAATTGATGCGTTTTCTAAATATTCCATAGTACTTACTGGCATATCTTTAAATAAGCGTTGTGTCAAATCCATCTTTCTTTTTTGTTCTTTTTTTTCTAAATGTATTCTTAATTGCTCTAAAAAGTCACTTTGTAAATCGGTAGATTTCGCCAGCTCAAAGAAAATATTCTCCATAATCATACTACGATTAAACTCTCTATTACAAAGGTTATGTGCAATATCAGTAATACGTATAGTTTTAGCCGACTTATTTCTGTTTACTCCTTCATATACGAATCTCTTATAACGGTCAACCAAAACTTTTTGATTTAGTTTCATTGCGTCTATTTCTTCTTTCGCTATTTTTAAATTTAAAAGTTCTAAAACGCTCTCTAAAGATATACCATAGTCCTCAAAGAACTCACTAACATCTAATTTATAATAATAAGATGCAATAAACAAAGCTAATGTATCAGCATCATCTTCATCTACCAATATTTCTTCATTATGTGTCTTTTCTTTCATTTTTTCTAACAATAATAAATAAGTCTTTGTCGTAAACTCGATAAAATCTCTAGATTCTTTTGAAAGCTCTGCATAAAAATTTTTCACATAAGATAAAGAATTTATTCGCTCTTCTGAATCCCTTAATTTTTCTACTTTTTCTTCCAATGGCAAAAAAACACCTACATAACAATTTAATTTTGCAAATAATTTTTCTATTGCATAACTATTTGTAAAATTACGATCAAATAAGTTACTGAATATCTTTGATACTGTAATTTCCGCCTCTTCTACTTTCTCATTCACTCCACTATAATAATATTTTGAATATAGTAATCTAATTGCATCTACATTTTTTATTGTATCTCTTACTGTATTTACATAAAAACTTTGTCCAATTGCATTTGTAATTTTATCTAAATTTACACCTTTTTCCTGTAACATAGTTTGAAGAAGTTTCTGCTCTGGTATTTCTTCCTCTCTTAAAGGCATATCTTTATAATAATATAAAGCCAATAATAATGATATCGGTACAATATCCTCATCATTTAATTTTATTAATTCATGATCCTTTCTCAAAATAGAATATAATAACGTTCTTATTTTTGAAGCAGTCTCTAAATAAGAAATAACAGAAATTGAAAGTTCTCCATAGGTTTCTTGTTCCAGTTGATGCTCATTTTCTATCTTTTCAGCTTGCCTTAATTTTTCTAATTCTTCTAAAAAAGTATTTAAACTTATATGTGGAAATAAATAGTCAAAAATGTAACTTCCACAATTTGAAATACATTGTTTGAATGCTTTCTGTACAATATCCAATGGTGTCAAACTAGCATATAATGTTTGGTCATCATAAATATTAAAAACTTGGCTAAATTTTTCGAAAAGTAATTCACTATTTACATTTAAATTTACCCAATCTGTGTTTATTTTATATTTTTCTATATCAAATCCATACCTTTTTAAAAAAGTAGCATATTCTTTTCTGTCTGAAAGACAATATAGTAGTAAATAATTAGTTTTACTATCTTTATGGTCAGATTGATAATCACCTTTAAATCGAAGTTTTACATCGTCTCTCAAATATCCATCCAAATAAGGTAATACTTTTGATACAAAAGTAGCTGTTTCTTTTGGAACAAGATTCATAAATTGTTCATATGTTAACATTTAATATCCCCCTAACTATGGATATTATATCTTAATTTCATTAAAAATGATAGAAAAAAGCACTATTTAAGTGCTATTTCTTATTTATCTTAAAGATTGCTTGATACATATCTTCAAAATCATATTCTTCAGTTTCTATCTCAAATCCCAAGGCTTCTATTTTAGAAGAACACTCTCTAATAATATCAATTACTTGTTTCATATTATTCTGTCCTACTGGCATTTCAGGAACCGATGGAGTTATTGGACTTACTGGACCATACATTGTTGATTCTAATTCATTATAATTAGGAACCGCAATTGTTTGATTACTCATTGGCTCCATTATTGGGGTTTGAATAAGTGGCTCTGGATTAGCAGGAATAATTGGAGTTGGTTTTTCAGTCATAGTATTATCAAAATTTGTTACAAAATTATTTACAACTTCTATCGGTTTCTCTATAGACGATTGTTCCATTGATGGATTCATAGGAACTGATTCTATTGTTGATTGAATTCCTACTGTTGGATTTGTTAAAATTGGATTCGCTTGCTCAACTGGTGTTTCTACAACAGGCTGTTTTTGTTCCATAACAGGGTTTTCCAAATCGGATAAGTTAAAAAATTTACCAGGTTTTAACATTGCTTCTGCTGAACCATCTTCTGCTTCCGTTGTCTCCATTGATACTCCAAATGGATTTTCCAAATTAACATTAGTTGATGGAGTTGGTACTGTATTTAGCATATCAGCTGGAGTTAATAATGCATCCATATTCGCTACTGGTGGAACTACATTAATATCTTGTGCAGTCTTTTCTATTTGTTCTACATTCATAAAGCCTGGATTTATAACTGGTGCTTCCTGTACTGGTGTTTGTGGCATAGTTGGTACCACATCTTCTACAATTGGTGTTGTTGGAATATTATAATTCATACCTTGATTCATAGGTACTGTATTATTATTTTGATTTCCGAAATCAATTATCTCTATATTTCTATTATCATTTTCATTCATCATTTTACTTATCTCCTCATCTGTTTTTCTTACAGTTAATCTTTCATTTATTATTTTTGCTAACATTTGCTTTTGTTTACTCTTATCTGTCAATTTCAATAAAGACCTTGCATGTCTTTCTGAAATCTTGGATTCTAATAAAGCTTCTTGAACTTCATCATCTAGTTTTAATAACCGTAATTTATTTGCAATTGTTGATTGAGTTTTTCCTAATTTAAATGCCAATTCTTCCTGTGTTAAATATCCCATATCAAGAATTTTATTATATGAAATTGCTTCTTCTATTGGAGTTAAATCTTGACGTTGTACATTCTCTATAAGCGCTACTTCTGCACTATCTTTATCATTTAACTCAGTTACAATTGCTGGAATTGTTTCTTTTCCAGCTAATACACTTGCTTTATAACGTCTTTCTCCAGCTATAATTTCATATCTATCCCCTAAAGGTCTTACAACAATAGGTTGAATGACACCATGTTCTTTAATTGACTCAGCTAGTTCTGTAATAGAATCTTCATTAAACTTAATTCTTGGCTGAAATCTATTTGGCAATATATCATTTAAGTCTAGCTCGACAATTTTTCTATTATCCATAGTCATCCTCCTTTTTATTCTATATACTATAATACTATACTTTGGGAAATATTTCAATATCATTTCCCAAAAATAAAAAAATATCTTTTTTTGATATTTTTTTGATATTCTTTTTACAATGGATTCTTCTTCATCTCACTAAATTTTCTTGGATACTTTACATGTGAACTTCTCTCTTTTCGAAATTTTAATATTGTTCTAGTACTATTTTCGAGTGGAAGTGAAAATTTTTCTTGACACTCTAAATTGACATTCAAAAGTTTAATAGAATGCTCTGAGCCCTTTATTTCCTGGGCAATATCGCCTTTCATTGGGATAAAATATTTTCCTATTTTCACTAGCGGAACAGAGTATTCTAATAACATTGGAAGAGCGGCTACAGCTCTAGATGTAACCACATCAAATTTTTCTCTATGTTCTCGTGCGTACTCTTCTGCTCTTGCATGGACTGTTTTAATATTTTCTAATTTCAATGTTTCTATCACATTTTCTAAAAAAACAATTCTTTTATTTAATGCATCTACCAAAGTGACTTCCAAATGAGGAAATAAAATTTTTAATACCAAACCTGGAAATCCTGCTCCTGTTCCTATATCACATAAAGTTTTCTCTTCTTTTAAATCTATCACTTTTACCAAAGTTGCACTATCATAAAAATGTTTTAAATATACTTGTCCTTTTTCTGTAATTCCAGTTAAATTCATTTTTTCATTCCATTCAACCAATAACTTATAATAAGTTTCTAATTGATTTTTTTGAGTCTCTGACAATAATACTCCCAGTAATTCAAGTTCTTTTTCAAATCTATCCTCTGTCATAATGATACTCCTTTTTTATATAGACCATTAGAAGAGAAATATCGGCTGGATTCACTCCACTAATCCTAAGAGCTTGCCCAATTGAAGTTGGTCTTATTTCATTTAATTTTTGCTTAGCTTCACTTGCCAAGTTATGAATTCTACCATAATCAATATCATCTGGTATTTTTTTATTATCTAAATCTATCATTTTTTCTGCTTCATGAAGAGCCTTTTTTATATATCCTTCATATTTTATTTCAATTTCAACCTGTTCCAAGACATCTTTATCAAAAGATAATTCATAAAAGTTCTCTAAATGTTCTATCTTTATCTCTGGTCTTTTTAATAAATCATATAAAGTAATTCCATCTTTTAATATAGAAGAACCAATTTCTTCTAAAAAACAATTTGTATCCTCAGCTGGAACCATTTTATGATTTTTCAAATACTCTATCGCTTTTTTCATTTCTTCTTTTTTATGTTGTAACTTTTGATTTTGTTGTTCATTGATTAATCCTACTTGATATCCATATTCTCGCAATCGTAAGTCTGCATTATCATGTCTTAATAATAAACGATACTCTGCTCTGGATGTCAACAAACGATATGGGTCTATAACTCCCTTTGTTACCAAATCATCTATCAATACTCCTATATAAGCTTCATTTCTTCTTAAAATTAATGGTTCTTTTCCTTCTAATTTAAGAGATGCATTAATTCCAGCGATTAATCCTTGACAAGCGGCTTCCTCATAACCACTAGTACCATTTATTTGTCCTGCTGTAAATAAGTTTTCTATTAACTTTGTTTCTAAAGAAAGCTTCAGTTGGGTTGGATAAATTGCATCATATTCAATTGCATAAGCATATTTCAATATTTTAGCATTTTCTAGCCCTGGCAAACTATGAACCATCTTTTCCTGAATATCATGAGGCATTGAGGTTGAAAACCCTTGAATATAAATATCATCATAATATAAACTTTCTGGTTCCAAAAATAATTGATGTCTTTCTTTGTCACTAAATCTTACAATTTTATCTTCAATAGAAGGACAATATCTAGGACCTACTCCAGTAATATCATTTAATCCGCCATACATGCTTGATTTATTTAAATTATCTCTTATAATTTGGTGTGTTTCTGGGGTTGTATAGATTAAATGACATGGAATTTGTTCTTCTAAACTATAATTTGGCTCGTTATCAAAACTAAAAGTATATTTTTGGTCACTTCCATATTCTTCCTTCGTTTTTGAAAAATCTATTGTTTTTTTATCGATTCGCTGTGGAGTTCCTGTCTTTAAACGAATTATTTGAAATCCTAATTTTTTTAAGTTATCACTCAAATGTTGACTAGGTCTTTCCCCATGTGGTCCTTCTCTGTGTCTTGTATCTCCTACCATTATATCTGCTTTTAAATAAGTTCCTGTTGTTAAAATAACAGTCTTCCCAAATATCTGCTCTCCATTTTCTAAAATGACACCTTTAATTTTATGATTTTCTTCAATTAAATCTTCAACCAATGCTTCCAAAATAGTCAAATTATTTTCCTTATTTAACGTTTTTAACATTTCTTTTGGATATGTGATTTTATCTGCTTGAGCACGCAAAGCTTGCACCGCTGGGCCTTTCTTATGATTTAGCATTTTCATCTGAAGTTGCCCTTTGTCTGCATTTTTCCCCATTTCTCCGCCTAATGCATCAATTTCTCTAACCACAATTCCTTTGGCGCTTCCTCCAATGGAAGGATTACAAGGCATATCTGCAATATTTTTAATATTTCCCGTTATTAATATTGTCTTGTGTCCTTTTCTAGAAGCAGCAAGACTTGCTTCACAACCAGCATGTCCTCCACCTACTACAATTACTTCATATTCCATCAGAACACCTCCTCTACTCGCGTTTTATTATACTATCATTTTTTTTATTGCACAATAAAATATATAAGATTTTTCTTATATATTATTTTCCTAAACAAAATTGGCTAAATAATTGGTCTATCAGCTCATCTTGGTAAGTTTCTCCAGTAATTTCGCCTAATATATTCCATACATTTTTCAAATCAATTTCTATCATATCAATTGGCAAATTCTGTTCTATTCCTTTTTTTACCTCTTCTAAACTGTCCAAAGCTTTTTCTACAAGCGCAATACTTCTTGCATTGGTAAGATATGTCATATCCCTATTTTCAAATTGCTCTAAATGAAACAATTCTCGGATTCTGTTTTTAATTTTATCAATACCATCATCATTTAAAGCACTCACTTCAATATATTGCTGTTCTAATGCTTCAATATCCAAATTTCTTTCTAAATCTTTTTTATTGACAATTACAATATGATTTTTATTCTTCGCTTGTTCTAAGATTTGTGTATCTTGTTCTGTTAAAGCTTCATTATAGTTTAATACAACAAGTACCAGTTCCGATTCTTCTAATAATTCTAAACTTTTTTTCACTCCAATTTGCTCTACTACATTTTCTGTTTGCCTAATTCCAGCTGTATCTAAAATATGAAGCATAACACCATCTATAATGATATTTCCCTCTACTACATCTCTTGTTGTTCCCTCTATATCTGTAACAATTGCCTTTTCTTCATTTAATAATCGATTCAATATACTACTTTTTCCTACATTTGGTCTACCAATAATCGAAGTTTTTATTCCTTCTTTTATCATTTTTCCTTCTTTGCTATTTTTTAAAATTTCTTTTAATTCTACTTCTATAGATGTCATACTCTTTTTTAACTCTTCCACTGTCATTTCTGCAATATCCTCATATTCTGGATAATCAATATTTACTTCAATATTTGCTAATAAGGAAATGATTTTATTCCGAAGAGAATGTATGAGAGCTGATACTTTGCCGTCTACTCCAGACAAAGCCATCTTTCTTGTTGTTTCTGTTTTGGCAGATATCAAATCCATAACAGATTCTGCTTCTATTAAATCTATACGACCATTTAAAAAAGCACGTTTTGTGAATTCTCCAGGAGATGCAGGACGACAACCATTTTTTAAAAGTAACTCTAAAATGCGATGTGTTGTAGCAATTCCACCATGTGCATTAATTTCTACTACATCTTCTACCGTAAATGTTTTTGGCGCTTTCATAACTGAAATCAATACTTCATCAATCACTTCTAAACCATCCACAATATGTCCATATTGAATGGTATGACTTGGAACTTGGTTTAAATCTTTTCCTTTAAAAATTTTGTTTACAATAGGAATAGATTCTTTTCCACTGACTCTAATAATAGAGATTGCACCTACTCCTAATGATGTTGATATTGCTGCTATTGTATCTTCCATTTTCTCACTTCTTTTCTTTTTTTCCTAATCCTAAATATTTTGGCCATACTTTAGGATTTTTTAAAACATCCATTGATACATACTTATCCACACAAGTAATTATCCAGGCTTCTTTATATCTAGGTGGACAAATATTCAAAGGAAACATATGCCTTCGAATAATATTTTCTACTTTTTGATTCATTAAGGTTGGGAAATATCGATACGAATTTGCAACAGCCTCCCCTGCATGAACAAATCCATGTTGTTTTAAGAATTTTGTTTTCTTTTTTACAGAAGATTTAGGAGCATTCGTTTGCCATGGTTTATCATAAAAATCATGTAGTAATCCACCTATAGCTGCACTTTTATAATCACATTTCCACTTTTTAGCCCACAAATATGATAAAAAAGAAACCATTAGACAATGTTCATAAACGGTACAATTCTCATGATGCAGATAAGTTTTTCGTTTTTGAAATTCTGCACTTTCCAATATTTCTTTGACAATTTCATAATATTCATTCCCTGATACTAAATAATTTTCTATATTTTTTTTTGCCATATTTAGTCTCCTTCTTTTGTATTCTACTATAAGTGTTTTATTTAGTCAATTCAAAAAAAGAAACCTTTGTGGTCTCTAATTTTCTTTATATTTAATTGTGACATAACGATTTGGAGCCTCTCCTAAACTTTCTGTCTCTAAATTATCATAAGTACTAATAACAGAATGGACAATCCTTCTATCAAAAGCGTTCATTGGGTCTAATTTGGCATCTATTCTAGTTTTTAATACTTCACGTGCTATATTTTTTATTTCTCTTTCTAAACGTTTCTGTTTTTTTAATTTGTAATCAGAGGCATCTAAATTTATTTTTATTAACATATCTGTTTGATTCTTTATAGTTTGTCTTAATAAAGTTTGTAATGCATCTAAGTTCTTTCCTTCTTTTCCTATTAAAATAGGACTATTGTCAGAAATAATACTCACGTTTATCACATCTTCGTCCATTCTAATTTCTGAATGAAGTTCTATTTGCATTAATTCCCCTATTTTACTTAAAAATTCTTTTATATATTGTTTTACATCTTCTTTTTTAATCGCTTCTATTTTACATTTTCCACTTTTGAATAGTTTCCCCTCTTCAATCGTTTCTCTATAATATAAATCTGCTAAAGAAGCAAATTCTTCTATTTTTTTATAAGCATTCTCTTTTTCTTTATCTTCTATTACTATCTTTTCCATTATTTTTTCTCCTTTTTACAATTAAGTTTTGTACAATTGTAAATCCACTATTGGTAATCCAATATAACCCAATTGCACTTGATATTGTTAATGAACTTAATGTAATGACACCTGTCATAATATTTGTCATCATCTTCATTTGTTTTGCTTGGTCTTCACTCATACTCGCACCACTATTCAATTTAAATGAGTAATATGTTACCAAACCAACTAATATAACAATGATAATATAATAAATTCTTCCAGATGTAATTCCTGTTAACGGAGTCATTCCTAAATGAAGTCCTAAGAAACTTCCTTCAAAAATCAGTGGTAATCTATTAAGTGCTTCATAGAATGCCAAAAATAATGGTAATTGAATAAATGCATATAGGCATCCAGCCATAGGATTAATTTTATATTTTTTATAAATAACCAGCATTTCTTGACTCTTTTGCATCATAGCTTCTTGGTCTTGACGGTTTTTATATTTTTTTTCTAATTTATCCAGTTCTGGCTTTGCTAATTTTAAATTTTCCGATTGCACTGCAGACTTTTGTGTTAATGGAAACATAATCATACGAATTAACAAAGTAATTAAAATAACTGCTAATCCATAATTTTTTACAATTTTACCAATTTGAATAATTATCCATGCTAGTGGTTTTACAAATATGGTTGTCCAGATTCCTTCATAACCTCCTGAAGCAGGAACAAACTCTGAACATTTTGGCAACTTATTTAATTCTATTTTATTATCTTCATATACTTCAATTGTTTTTTTAGATTCTGGTCTACATAAAATGTTTTTAGGAAGATTTTGGCCAGTTACAGGATTTTGAACAGCCTTCCCTTTTTCATCTTTTAAAAGTGTTGTACATCCTGTTGCTGATAATGTGATTGCACATAACATCATAATTAATATTAATTTTTTTTTCTTCATTCATTTTCCTCCAATATATGTACTTGTTTCATTGCTTCTGTTAAATCATTTTTCATTTCTAAAAATGATTTCCCAATAATTCCTTTCCTCACTATTATAATACAATTAAAGTTATTTTTATAGGGAATTTGGTCAATTATATTTTTTAATTGCCTTTTTATATGATTTCGAGTAACTGCGTTCCCTACTTTTTTTCCAACGGATATTCCAAAATGAGAAATTCCAAAATTATGTTTTTCCTTATATATAATATAATCTTTATATTTATATGGTTTTATAGAAGCAATTATTCTATTAAAATCTTCATTTTTCTTTAAGATATTTATTTTTTTCATAAGCTTCCCTACTCCTACTTTAAGATAATGAAACACCACTGAACTTATCAGTGGTGTTAAGCTAGTTATTAATGAGCTAATACTTTACGTCCTTTTCTTCTTCGGCTATTAATCATTTTTGTTTTCATACGTGCTAAAAAACCCATTTTTTTACTTCTTCTTCTACTATTTGGTTGATATGTTCTTTTCATCTTAACACCTCCTGAACTTTTCTAATTTTGGTTGCTTTTAACATTATATAGAGAAAACTCTTTTTTGTCAAACTATTGTTGTGGATAAGTACCAATTCTTTTTTGAAATCCTTTTTCTATTACTTCTATGTAATGTTTTTCCTCCACAGTAAATTTTGTATTATCTTTCATTATTTTATTTAAATAAGAAAGTGCAGTTTCTTTTAGTGACTCAAAACCTTTTTCTAATTGTGATTGATTATTTTGTTTCGTTTCTTCCTGCTTTAATGCCTCACTTCTTATTATACTTGCATTCTTTATTCCAGTTATTAATGCTGCTCCATCAATTACCAAAAATATATTAAATAAAAAGGGAGTTATATTGGGAAATAACATAGTTAGTAGTATATAAACAAAATATGTTCCAAAAACAATATTACGACCTATCAATAATCGCTTTTGACATTCTTTTTGAATTGGAGTTAAAGGAACTTTAGATACTGCTTTTGTTTGTTCCTCTTTTCTATTGTATTCTACTTCATAACGATGTAATAAATACCCTATTCTTCTTAATAACTCTAACGAATTTGGATATGAATAAGATATTGTTTCTGAATTCGTTCTAACAATTAAAGTTGTTTGGTCTATATGAAAATGTACAAATTCTTCTAGTTCTATATCATCTAATTTTCGTTCCATAAAAAATCACCAGGGCTTATCTTACTAAAAATAACTTTTGTTGTCAACAATATGGTGGATATTTTTCAATTATTTCCCAAGATTTTTTCATAATTAACATATTTTTCAACAACTCACTCTTCTAAAATTCCTATTTAAAGTTTGTTTTTCCACATAATTGTGAATAATTAATCCACTTGGGAAATATTATGTGTAAGAGTTTTCCACAGGTACTGTGTATAAGTTGGGAAATAATTGGTTTTCAATAGAAAAAATAGGGGAAAAAGTTGTGGAATTTAAAAACTCGCTTTTTTTCCACACTTTTTTAGATTTTTGCTTTTATTTCCCATAAAAATATTGTAAAATAGGGGTGTATTTATGGAAGTGGGGGTGCTATTCATGAATTTGGACACCATCTGGAACATGTTTCTTGAGAAAATAAAGGAAAATCTTTCTCCAATGTTATATGAAACATGGTTTTCAGAAACAAAACTGTTAGAATTAAAAGGGAATAGCGCAAAAGTATTGGTTCCAATGCCAGTACATAAAAAACATTTGAAAGAAAATTACAATGATATCATTGAAGAAATATTCACTGAAGTTGCAGGTTCTAATTTCAAATTTGAATTTTTTATTGAAGAAGACTTAGAAAATAATGTGAATATTGCTTCTGGCAATACGAATGCCAATGAAGACCCAACTTTTGAATCAAATTTGGACCCAAGATATACATTTGAAAATTTTATAGTAGGGGAGAGTAATAAATTTGCAAAAGCCACTTCTATTGCCGTAGCAGAACAACCTGGCTTCATGTATAATCCACTTTTTATATATGGAAGCAGTGGACTAGGAAAAACACATTTAATGCATGCTATCGGAAACTATATTTATAAAACGACACATAAAAAAGTTCTATACGTAACAAGTGAAAAATTTGTTGATGACTTTTTAAACATTTATAGAAAAAATAATGAAGAAACAAACTTTGAAACTGTTGAAAAATTTAAAAAGAAATATCGGGAAATAGATGTTCTCATGATAGATGATATACAATATTTAGAAATTGCAAGTAAAACGCAACAAGAATTCTTTAATACTTTTAATGAATTACATTGCAATAACAAACAAATCATCATTTCCTCTGACCGTTCTCCAGATGACTTAAAAAAATTAGAAGAACGCCTTCGCACGAGATTTAACTGGGGACTTACCATTGATATTCTACCACCTGACTTTAAACTTCGTATGGATATCATTGATAAGAAAATAGAAGGACATGATATGGCAAAACCTTTTCCACAAGAAGTGAAAGAATATATTGCTAGTAATTGCACTTCTGACATTCGAAAGCTAGAAGGAGCCATTACTAGAATATTCGCTTATGCAACAATTATGAATGGTTCTGATATCACTTTAGATTTAGCTGTTGACGCATTAAAAGACTATTTTGTAAAAAGTATCATATCAAAAAGCAAAGTAGAGCAGGTATTGCAACTAGTTGCTAGTAATTATAATATTACAGTAGAAGAAATGAAAAGCAAAAAACGAGTCGCCAAAATTGCGGTTCCAAGACAAATCGCAATGTATATATGTAGAACAGTATTAGAAGAATCTTTACCTAAAATTGGAATAGAATTTGGTGGAAAAGACCATACAACCGTTATGCATTCAGTTGACAAAATAAAAAAAGAAATTAAAAACGACGTAAATTTGGAAAAAGAAATAAATAAGATAATAAATCAAATAAGATAATGGATATGTGTGGAAAATATCAGTTTACATTTTTCATTATCCACAGCTTAAAAATTTACATTTTCTAAGATTTTGTAAAGCATTTTACACTTTTCCACAGATTCCACACCAATAATAAGAATAATAAGTATAAAAATAAGAATAAAGAAAGAAGGATTTATATGAAACTATTAATCAAACAAAACATATTATTAAAACATTTAAATTATGTAATAAAAGGAATATCAAGTAAGAATTTAATCCCAATTTTAAATTGTATTAAATTTGAACTAACTTCTGATGGATTATATTTAATGAGTACAGATAATGAAATTGCTATTAAAACATTTATTGATAAAAAAGATATTGAAAATATTGAAATTACTGGAGATATTGTTGTATCTGGAAAATATATTTATGAAATTGTTAGAAAACTTCCAAATGACTTAATCAGTATAGAAGAAGTAATGGATTCTAAAATCTATATTACAACAACTAATTCTTCATTTACATTAAATTGTAATAATGCATCTGAATTTCCTGATTTAGAATTAGAAGATAATAAAACACCAATTACAATAGCTAAAAAATTGTTTAAAACAATTATTAATCAAACTTCATTCGCAACATCAACTCAAGAATCTAGACCTGTTTTAACTGGTATTAACTTTAAAATAGAGGGAAATATCTTAGAATGTACAGCAACTGATTCTTATAGATTAGCAAAAAAGAAAATAGAGTTATCCACAAGTTTAACAGAAAACATCAATATTATAGTTCCAACAAAAAATCTAAATGAATTAATTCGTTTATTTGATGAAGAAGAAGAGGATGTAGAATTACACATTTTTAATAATAAAATTATATTTAAATTTGATACCATTATTTTGATGTCTAGATTAATTAATGGACAGTATCCAGATACATCTAAACTAATTCCAACAGAATTTTCAATGGATTTTAAAGTAAACCTTTCAAATCTGTATAATTCAATTGATAGAGCCTCATTATTAACAAATGAAGCAGATAAAAATACCATTAAACTTTCCACAAAAAGTGATGTAGCAATCATATCTTCTAATATTCCAGAAATTGGAAATGTAGAAGATAGAGTAGAAATAATAAAAAATAAAGAGGAAGAAATCAGTATTGCATTCAGTTCTAAGTATATGATGGAAGCTTTAAAATCATTTGATGCAGAAGATGTGCAATTATTATTTAATGGGGAAATAAAACCAATTATAATTAAGAATCCAGAAGTAGAGGACTTAATTCAATTGATATTACCAATTAGGACTTATTAAAGGAAAATTATCAAATTTTCTTTTTTTTTGCTATTTTTAGAACAAATTCGACTTTTTTCTACAAAATTTGACAAAATATAGTGTTATAAGATAGGACAAAGAGGTTCTTTTATAGAAGAATATCTTTAGGAGGGGATTTTATGAAACAGAATTATGAAATTAATTCTGCCACAGTAGCAATTGTTCCAGTAGACCAAACAACATCAAAAATTATCGAACTGGAAGATAGCTTTTTAGTCAATCAATCATCTACACAGATTATTGATGAAAGTTGTAAATTTTTTGGAAGTTCTTATATGGGAAGACATGAGGGGACAAAAAACTTAATTGGAGTAAATTATAAATCGCCAATTATAGTAGAAGAAACAATGGAATTAATCTTTTTTCCAACAACATCACCAAGAATAAAAGAATGCATTTGGATTTCTTTAAATCATATTGAAGATTATACAAAAAAAGATTGTGCAACTTTTATTTACTTCAAAAATGGCAATTCTTTAGAACTAGAAATTTCATATGGTTCATTAGAAAATCAGATTTTAAGAGCAACAAGATTAGAATCCATTCTTAGAAAAAGAAAACTTGCATAAAATAAGTCTTTTAAGGCTTATTTTTTATTATTTTAATCAAATTTATGATATAATAGTAGATGTGTATAGGAGTACATATCTTTCTAAAAAATGTGATAATGAGCTTAAAAATAGGAAAAGAGGAGAATTCATGATTTTAAGAAGTATAAAATTGAAAAATTTTCGTAATTATGAAACCTTAGAACTATCTTTTAAAGAAGGTATCAATATTGTATATGGTGAAAATGCTCAAGGAAAAACCAATTTATTAGAAAGTATTTATGTATTAGCCCTTACAAAATCGCATCGGTCATTTATTGACTACAATTTAATCAAAGAAGGTGAAATAAATTCTAAAATAACTGGTATTGTGGAAAAAGAGAATATAGCAACTACTTATGAAGTGTTATTAGAAAAGAAAAAAAAGAAATGCTTTATTGATAGTGATGAAATAAAAAAACTATCAGATTATATTTCTAACCTAAATATCATCATATTTTATCCAGAGGATTTAGAAATTATAAAAGGTTCTCCTCAAATAAGAAGAAGATATTTAAATACTGAAATTAGCCAATTAGATAGAAATTACTTTAAAATTTTGAATGACTATATGAGACTTTTAAAAATGAGAAATGAATCTTTAAAAAATATGATTTCCTATTCGGGAATGGAACATCCTTATTTTAAAGCAGTAACTGACTATTTTATAGAAAAAGCAGCACTACTATATAAGATGAGAATAAAGTTTATTCAAAAAATAAATGAATATTGTGAAGCTATATTTTTAGACATTTCAGGGAAAAAAGGATTTCATATAGAGTATGAAAGTAGTTTTAAATTAGAAAATTTATCATTAGAAGAGATAAAAGAGCAATTAAGAAAAAAAATAACAGAAGTGTCAACTTCAGAGTATAGGGCTAAAATAAGCTTAATAGGGCCTCATAAAGATGATATTAGTTTTTGGATAGATACTATCAACTTACGTAATTTTGGCTCTCAGGGACAGCAAAGAATGGCAATTTTAGCGATTAAACTTTCTGAAATTACTGTTTTTGAAAATTATTGTCATGATAAACCGATATTATTATTAGATGATGTGTTTAGTGAATTGGATGATGGTAAAAAAAATAATCTTTTATCCTATATTAGTAGTGATATACAAACAATCATTACTACAACAGAAATAAGCAATATAGAAAATTCTATTTTAGAAAAATCAAAATTAATTGAGATTGCAAATGGTGCGATAGAGAAGATAACAGAGGTGAAAAAACATGGAAGAAAACAAGATTGAACACTATGATGCTTCGGATATACAAGTTTTGGAAGGATTAGAAGCAGTTAGAAAGCGTCCAGGAATGTATATTGGTTCAACAAGTGAAAAAGGACTTCATCATTTAGTCTGGGAAATCGTAGACAATGCGATAGATGAAGCCTTAGCTGGATATTGTGATGATATTGAAATTATTATCAATGATGATAATTCGATTACTGTAAAAGACGATGGTCGTGGAATTCCAACAGGGACTCATCCAAAGACTGGAATATCAACTGTAGAAACTGTATATACAGTATTGCATGCAGGTGGAAAATTTGGAGGCGGAGGATATAAAGTCTCTGGAGGTTTACACGGAGTAGGAGCGAGTGTAGTAAATGCGCTTAGTACATGGGTAGAAGTAAAGGTTTACCAAAATAGTAAAATATATCAAGTGCGCTTCGAAAATGGAGGACATATTGTTCAGCCATTAACAGTAATAGGAGAATGCTCTCCTGATAGAACAGGAACAACCGTTACATTTAAAGCAGACCCGGAAATTTTTACAGAAACAACTATTTATGATTATGATACATTAAAAACAAGAGTTCGGGAATTGGCTTTTTTAAATCGTGGACTTCGTATCATACTTTGTGATGATAGGGAAGCAGATAAAAAGAAAGAAGAGTTTGTATATGAGGGCGGTATTAGTGAATATGTTGCTTATTTAAATAAAAATAAAACAGCAATTCATGAACAGATTATTCATTTGTCAGGCGAAGAAAAAGGAATCACTTTAGAAGTCGCATTGCAATATAACTCTGGCTATTCCTCAAACATATATTCGTTTACGAATAATATTAATACATATGAGGGAGGAACTCACGAAGAAGGAGTTCGTAGAGCATTAACAAGAATTATCAATAGTTATGCTAGAAGTCATAAATTTTTAAAGGATAATGAAGAATCTTTAACTGTAGATGATGTTAAAGAAGGATTGACAATGATTATTTCTTGTAAACATCCAGACCCTCAATTTGAAGGACAAACAAAGACAAAACTAGGAAATAGTGAAGTTAGAAAGATAGCTGATTCTGTATTTAGTGAAGGTTTTGAAAGATTTCTATTAGAAAATCCAGAAGAAGCAAAAATAGTTGTGGAAAAATCCATGACAGCAGCTCGCGCTAGAGTAGCAGCGAAAAAAGCCAGAGAAATGACAAGGCGAAAAAATGTTCTTGAAGTATCAAGTTTGCCAGGAAAACTTGCTGATTGCTCAAGTAAAGACGCAAGTGAATGCGAAATCTATATCGTGGAGGGAGATTCAGCAGGAGGAAGTGCGAAACAAGGACGAGATAGTAGAACACAGGCAATTTTACCGTTAAGAGGAAAAATATTAAATGTGGAAAAAGCAAGATTGGATAGAATATTTTCCAATAATGAAATTCGTTCTATGATTACTGCATTTGGAACTGGAATAGGAGACGAATTTGATATTTCAAAATTAAGATATCATAAAATAATAATTATGTCCGATGCCGACGTTGATGGCGCACATATTAGAATTTTATTGTTAACATTCTTCTATCGTTATTTTAAACCATTGGTAGAAGGTGGATACATTTATGCAGCTCAACCACCTTTATATAAAATAGATTATGGAAAAAACCGTAAATACTTATATTCAGATGATGAATTAGCTGATTATTTAAAAACCATTCCAGAAGGGACAAAGACGTCTTTACAGCGTTATAAAGGTCTAGGAGAAATGGATTATGACCAATTGTGGGAAACTACGATGAATCCAGAGAATAGAACGTTATTAAGAATTACAATTGATGACGCTATGCAAGCAGACCAAGTTCTATCAGAATTAATGGGTGAAGAAGTAGAACCAAGAAAAAGATATATAGAAGAACACGCAAAAGACGTGGAAAATCTAGACATTTAGGGGGTGAATTAAAATGGCAGAAATATTAAAAGATTTACATTTTGAAAAAGAAATTAGAAAATCCTTCTTAGATTATGCAATGAGTGTTATTGTAGCTCGTGCGTTACCAGATGTAAGGGATGGTCTTAAACCAGTACAACGAAGAATAATTTATGGAATGAACGATTTGGGAGCAACATCAAATGTAGCGCATAAAAAATCAGCACGTATTACTGGAGATGTAATGGGACGTTTCCATCCACATGGAGATTCAAGTATTTATGAAGCATTAGTACGTATGGCTCAAGATTTCTCATATCGTTATATGTTAGTAGATGGACATGGTAATTTCGGTTCCATAGATGGAGATGGAGCAGCAGCTCAACGTTATACAGAAGCTAGAATGTCAAAATTAAGTATGGAATTAGTACGAGATATCAATAAAAATACAGTAGATTTTGAACCTACTTACACAGCAGAAGAAAATGAACCAAGTGTATTACCATCTCGTTTCCCAAACCTTTTGGTAAATGGTGCAACAGGAATAGCAGTAGGAATGGCAACAAATATCCCACCACATAATTTAACAGAAGTAATCAATGGTATTATTGCACTAATTGATAATCCTGAATTATCAGTAGTAGAACTGATGGAATATATTAAAGGACCAGATTTTCCAACTGGAGCAACAATATTAGGAAATGCTGGAATAAGAAAAGCATATGAAACAGGAAAAGGCATTATAACAGTACGTTCTAAGGCAGAAATTCATGAAACAAAAAGTGGGAAATCTCAGATTATTGTAAATGAAATTCCATATATGATAAATAAAGCAGTATTAATTAGTAAAATAGCAGACCTAGTAAGAGAAAAAGTGATAGATGGAATTACGGATTTACGAGATGAATCAAACAGAGATGGAATTCGAATTGTAATAGAGATTAGAAGAGATGCTAATCCAAATGTAGTTTTAAATAATTTATATAAGCATACATCACTTCAAACAACTTATGGAATTAATAATCTAGCAATAGTAAATAAAGAACCTAGAATATTAAGTTTGAAAGAAATACTAGAAACTTATATTGAACATCAAAGAATTGTAATAATTAGAAGAACACAATTTGATTTGGATAAAGCATTAGCCAGAGAACATATTTTAGAAGGACTAAAAATTGCATTAGACCATATAGATGAAATTGTGCAATTATTGAAAAAATCAAAAAATGATGAAGAAGCATTAAAAGAATTAATGGAGAGATTCGGTCTTAGTGAAACGCAAGGGAAAGCAATTTTAGAAATGAAATTAAGACGTTTGACTGGATTGGAAAGAGAAAAAATAGAATCTGAATTAGCAGAATTAGAATTAACAATTGCGGATTTAAAAGATATCTTAGAAAAATCAGAAAGAGTATTAGCAATTATTAAAGAAGAATTAACAGAGATTAAAAACAAATATGGAGATGAAAGACGTACTAATATTGACATGACAGCAATAGACTTCATAGAAGATGAATCTTTAATTCCAGTAGAGGATGTTGTTATAACCTTAACAAATAAAGGGTATATAAAAAGAATGACAAGTGAAACTTATAAAACGCAAAATCGTGGAGGCGTAGGAATAAAGGGAATGGCAACAAATGAAGAAGACTTTGTAGAAAATTTGGTTTCTATGACAACACATGATTACTTATTATTCTTTACGAATAAAGGAAAAGTTTATCGGATGAAAGGATATGAAATTCCTTTATATAGTAGACAATCAAAAGGGTTACCAATAGTCAATTTATTGCCGATAGATAAAGATGATACGATTAATGTAATGTTAAAAGTGAGCAGTGAAGAAACTTCTAAATATTTGGTATTCTGTACGAGAAAAGGTCTTGTAAAAAGGACAGCCCTTTCTGAATTTGATAACATTAGAACAAATGGTAAATTAGCAATTTCTCTTAGAGAAGATGATGAACTCATTTCAGTAAAGAAAACAACTGGAGAAAACGAAATTTTAATTGCATCATCAAATGGTCGAATGATAAGGTTTGATGAAAAGGAAATTAGAATTATGGGACGTAGTGCTTCAGGAGTAAAAGGAATTGAAATGGATGAAGGAATTGCTGTAGGACTAGAAATAGCAGAAGCAAATCAACAAGTTTTAATTGTCACAGAAAAAGGATACGGAAAACAGACTGACTTAGAAGAATATAGAATTACTCATAGAGGAAGCAAAGGAGTAAAAGCATTAAATATTACAGATAAAAACGGCAGTATTGTAGCGTTCCATTCTGTGCATGGAGAAGAGGATTTGATGATAGTAACAGATAGTGGTATTATTATTAGAATTTCTTTAGGACAAGTATCAAAAACAGGAAGAGTAGCACAAGGTGTTCGTTTGATAAATTTAAAAGAGGAACAAAAAGTAGCTACAGCGGCTGTTATTGATAAAGAAGAAAGTGAAACAAAGGAAGACTCTGAAGACGTTGTAGAGGATAAACCAGAAGCATAAAAGTGCTTCTGGTTTTTGTATGTTCCACGTGAAACATATAGGGTCGATAACAGAATAAGAAAGAATGTTCCACGTGAAACATCGAAGTGGAAAAATAAAATGTTTCACGTGGAACATTAAAATTGTTTGCAAATAATCATTAAATGATATATCCTATATATGACGCAACATTCATGTTTGAACCAGGTCAGAATTGGAAGATAGCAGCCTTAAAAACCTCTGAGTGTGTGCGTCATTTTTTTGTATAAGGATGTGATTAGTTTGGAAGATAAATATTATATGGAAGAAGCAATAAAAGAAGCAGAGAAAGCATATAAAGAAGGAGATGTACCTGTAGGAGCAGTTCTGGTTTACAACGATAAAATTATTGTTAAAAATCATAACCGAAAAGAAATCAATAGAAATGCAATAGACCATGCTGAAATATTGGTGATAAAAGAAGCCTGTGAACAATTTCAAAATTGGCACTTAGAAGAATGCACTTTATATGTTACTTTAGAACCTTGTTTAATGTGCGCAGGTGCAATCATTCAATCGAGAATTAAAAAGCTAGTGTATGCAACATCTAGTCCTAAATTTGGCTATATAGAAAGTTTGAGTAAAATGACGAATGAAAAAAACAATCATATTCCAATTATAGAAAAAGGAGTTTGTGAAATCGAAGCATCAAATCTATTAAAAAAGTTTTTCAAAGATAAAAGAGGTCAAATGAAAGATTGACCTTTTATTATAGGATAAATTTGTGTTATAATAAAACTGTTTGGAGGTGGAATATGTATCAAGCCTTATATAGAAAATATAGGCCAACTAGATTTGATGATGTAATAGGTCAGGACACAATTGTTCAAACATTAAAAAATGCAATCGCAAATAATAAATTAACCCATGCTTATTTATTTTCTGGACCAAGAGGAACCGGAAAAACAAGCACAGCTAAAATATTAGCTAAAACTATCAATTGTCAAAACTTAAAGGGGTTTGAACCTTGTAATGAATGTGATAGTTGTATTCAAATAAATAATAAGCAGAGTACAGACATTATTGAAATAGATGCAGCATCAAATAATGGCGTGGATGAAATTAGAGAACTAAAAAGTAAAGTAAACTTGGTACCATCTAATAGTAAATACAAAGTTTATATTATTGATGAAGTTCATATGTTAAGCACAGGCGCTTTTAATGCACTATTAAAGACATTAGAAGAACCTCCATCTCATATCTTATTTATTTTGGCAACAACAGAAGCTCATAAAATTCCAGCAACAATATTATCAAGATGCCAAAGATTTGATTTTAAAAAAATAAGTGTAAATAAGATAATGGAAAATTTAAAAAAAATAGTAGAGCAAGAAAATATTATGATTGAAGAAGAAGCATTAAAAGAAATTGCTATTCTATCACAAGGCGGGATGAGAGATTCCATTAGTTTATTAGACCAAGTCATATCCTATTGCCCAAATAATATAACTTGTCAAGATGTGCATGATATTAATGGAACAATTGGAAATGAAGAAATGAATCATATTATCCAGATGATATTGGATAATAATATTACTGAATTACTGAAAAAATTTGATGAATTGGACGATAAAGGTAAGAATTTGATAAAACTAGTAGAAGAATTAATCTATTATCTGAGAAATATATTAGTATTTCAAATAGCGCCTGATTATTTTGATAAAACAGAACAGCAAAACTATTTAGGATTAAGTCATAATATGAATCAAAATTTGTTATTAAATTATATTCATCAATTTTCAGAAGCAATATATGAAATGAAAAATTCAGATAATGAAAAAATAACATTAGAATTACATTTAATAAAAATGTTAAATTTATCTCAAAAAGAATATAAAAATGAGAATAAAAGTGACAAAATAGCAGAAAAAGAAACAGAAAATAATAAAATACCTGAAAAAACAGCAAAAAACGACTTTAGCGTAGAAATAACGCAAATACCGAAAACCGTTGAAAATAAAGAAAAAAAAGAGAAAGTTGAAAATAAAACGGAAAAAATAGATGAAAATAGAATAGAAGAAATAAAAAAAATAAGAATTAATAATACTTTATGTATCTTTAATAGAAAACAACTATTAGAATATAAAGAAAAAATAAATATGATTTCTACTTGTTTGATAGACGAAAACTGTAGTCAGTGGGCATCTTTGATTCTAGATGGTGAATTAAAAGCAGCAGGAAAAGGATATATGATTTTTGTATATAAAGATGAACCAATGGAATATTTATTTAATCATAATTGGCAGCCAATAGAATCAATTATCAAGAGAACGTATGAGGAAGATATAAAAGTGGTAGCAACTAACATTGATGATTGGAATGAAATAAAACAAGAATTTAATTCAAAATCGAAAACGTATGATTGGCAAGAAGAGCCAGAACTTTATCATGAATTAGAAAATGAGTTTATTAAAACAGAAAAAAATAAAATAGAAAGTATGTTTGAAGATATCATAGAATATAGCGAATAGGAGAGTGTGAAAATGAATATACAAGCAATGATGAAGCAAGCGCAGAAATTACAAAAAGATATGATGGAAGAAAAAGAAAAAATTGATAAAATGGAATTTGAAGGAACTTCTTCCTTTGTTACTGTAAAAGCAAACGGGAAAAAAGAAATATTAAGTGTAAAAATAGAACAAGACAGTTTAGAGAAAGACGATATAGAAATGTTAGAAGATATGATTTTAGTAGCAACAAATGAAGCACTAAAAAAAGTAGATGATACTACAGAACAAAAAATGGGAAAATATACACAAGGACTTCCAGGGCTTTTCTAAAATGAATTATCCAACAACAATAAAACATTTGATTGAATGTTTTAAAAAACTTCCAGGTATTGGTGAAAAGACAGCAGAACGTTTGGCTCTTTCTACTTTAAATTTAGATGCAGAAATCATTCATTTATTTTCTGAATCTTTAGAGAATACCAAAACTAAAATTAGACGATGTGAAGTTTGTAATAATTTATCAGAAGAAGATGTATGTAGTATTTGTAAAGATAGTACTAGAGAACGTGATATTGTCTGTGTTGTAGAAGACCCTAAGAATGTAGCACTTTTTGAAAAATTAGGTTCTTATCATGGACTATATCATGTACTAGATGGTTTAATATCACCATTAGATGGAATTAACCCAGAAGATATTAAAATAGAAACATTGATTGATAGAATTGAAAAAGATAATATTAAAGAAGTTATAATTGCAGTCAAACCAAGTATAGAAGGAGAAACAACTTCACTTTATATATTAAAATTATTAGAAAAAAAGGAAGTCGTTGTTTCTAAAATTGCTCATGGAGTTCCTCTTGGAGCTGATATGGATTATATTGATACTTTAACTTTAGAGATGGCATTAGAAGATAGAAAAAAAATATCGAATAAAGAAGAAAATAATTCTTAAATTGTTATCATAAACTATACTGGTGATAATATGATAAAAAAAATATTTTCTTTTTTTAAAAAAATTGTAGTGAGTGGATTTTTGCTATATGGATTTAATTTAATAGTAGCACCACTCAATATTAGTATTCCTTTAAATTTTATAACAGTTTTAACAATTTCTATATTAGGCCTTCCAGCCTTATTTGGATTTTTGGTAATTTTATTAGCGATTTTTTAAAAGTAGGTGAGAGATATGTTAGATGATTACAAAGAAAAACAGCCAATTGTATATCGAATGATGAAAAATGCAGTGATAAATAATAAATTATCCCATGCATATTTGATTGATACGAAAAATTGTGCATTTGGAGAACAAATGGTACTTTCTTTTGTAAAATATCTATTATGTCCATCCCATAAAACGACTAATTTAGATTGTGGACAATGTACACAATGTCAAAAAATAGCTGATTTTAATTATATTGAATTAAAAATTGTAGAGCCAGATGGTCTTTGGATAAAAAAAGAGCAAATGGACGAGCTCCAAGAAGAATTTAGCAAAAAATCTTTAGAAGGATTATATAAAATATATATTATTCATCAAGTAGAGCGACTAAATAAAGCAGCCGCTAATTCTTTGCTTAAATTTTTAGAGGAACCAGAGGCAGGGATTATTGCAATTTTAACAACAGGAAACATATTTCAAGTTTTGGAAACAATAAGAAGCCGCTGCCAAATTTTGTCTTTAACAAAAGAAAAAAAAGAGGAGATAGAAGAAACAACGATTTCGAGAGCAAAGATATATATTAAAAATAATATTTTTGAATTAGAACAAGAAGAGGAACAAGAAAAATATCAGAATTTTATTCATAATGTAATTCATTTTATAGAATATGTCGAAAAAAAGGGAATTGATACGTTGTTTTATACAAATAAATTATGGCACACAATGATAAAAGAAAAAGAGGAATTTTTATTAGCATTTGATATCATGATATTTTTTTATAATGATGTACTAAATATAAAATGTGGAAGAAATTTACATATTTTCTTTGATGAACAAACATTTATAAATGAATTAGCACTTAAAAATGAAATAGAACAAATATCTAAAAAAGTGAATATCATTATGGAATTGAAAAAGAAAATCAAAGTAAATATGAATAATAATCTTTTAATCGATAAATTAATATTAGAACTAACAAGGCGGTGAGAGAATGATAGAAGTAGTAGGAATTTCATTTGAAGAAAAAGGTAGAATGTACTATTTTTCACCAAATAATTTGAAACTAAAAAATAATATTACAGTAATAGTGGAAACAGACAAAGGAGAGCAGTTTGGAAAAGTAACAAAAGAAGCCTTTTCTATAGAAGAAAAAAAACTAATGTCTCCATTAAAAAACGTGGTTCGAATTGCCACCAAACAAGATTATTATGCAAATAAGAAAAACTTAAAAGATGCAGAAGAAGCACTCAAAAAATGTAGAGACTTAGCAATCAAAGAACATTTAAACATGCAGATTATAGATGCTCATTATACATTTGATAGAACACAACTTGTATTTCGTTTTTTAGCGGATGCGAGAGTTGATTTTAGAAATTTAGCAAAAGAGCTGGCTTCTATTTATAAAACTAGAATTGAATTGAGGCAAGTAGGAGTACGTGACAAAGCAAAAGAAATTGGCGGAATTGGACCATGTGGAAGACCTTTATGTTGCTCATGCTTTTTGAATGATTTTGAATCTGTTTCTATTAATATGGCAAAAAATCAAAATATCTCACTCAATCAAACAAAAATAAATGGTGCCTGTGGAAGATTATTATGTTGTTTAAAATATGAGGATGAAACCTATTCAGAATGTAGAAAGTGTTTACCTAAAATAGGAGAAATAATAGAGACAGAAGAAGGAAGAGGAAAAGTAGTGTCAGTTGATATTTTGAATAAAAAATATTCAGTGGAAATTTCAGGAATTGGTGTAAGAGAAGAAGAAGTTTGTGGAAATCATTAATTATGTATTGAGTTACGAAAATCTAAAGATTATTCAAGATAGTGATAGTTTTCGATTTTCAATTGATTCGATATTATTGCCAAACTTTGTAACCATAAATAAAAATGTAAAAAAAATATTAGATATAGGAACAGGAAATGCACCAATCCCTCTTATTTTATCGACAAAAACAGAAGCACAGATAATTGGAATAGAAATTCAAAAGAAGAGTGCCGAACTAGCTAGGAAATCAGTAGTATTAAATAATTTGGAAAATCAAATTCAAATTATAGAGGATGATATTAGAAGTTATTCATTTGAAACAGACCAATATGATGTGATTACTTGTAATCCTCCTTTTTTTAAAGTATGCGAAAATTCTCATTTTAATGAAAAAGATGAGAAAACAATAGCACGTCATGAAGTAACATTAACTTTAGAAGATGTTTTAAGAGTAGCTCGAAAATTATTAAAAAATGGTGGTGTTATCGCTTTGGTTCATAGACCTGAACGCTTGGTTGATATTTTAGTAGAAATGAGAAAGAATAATATTGAACCTAAAAAAATTCAATATGTATATCCAAATGCAAAAGAAAATAGTCACATTCTATTAATAGAAGGAAAAAAGAATGGTAATTCTGGATTGAAAATTCTTCCCCCTTTATATGTACACCATAAAGATGGAAGCTATACAGAAGAAGTAATGAAGTATTTTTCATAAGTGAGGTGAGAAAAATGTCACAGAAAAGTTATGATAATAGTCCAACCTTATATTTAATTCCAACTCCTATTGGGAACATGGACGATATTACACTTAGAACGATTAAAATATTACAGTTTGTAGATGTTATATTTTCAGAAGATACAAGAGTAACAGGACAATTATTAAAAAGTTTAAATATAAAAAAGCCTTTAATCGCAAATCATGAACATAATGAAAGACAAAATAGTGAGAAGTTAATACAATTTTTAAAAGAAGGAAAAAATGTTGGACTAGCGAGTGATAGAGGAACTCCTATTATTAGTGACCCAGGATATGCTTTATCAAAAATAGCAATAGAAGCAGGATATAATGTAGTATCTCTTCCAGGAGCAACCGCTCTTATTCCAGCCCTCACTTCATCTGGGATAGAACCAAATCCATTTTTGTTTTATGGATTTTTAAGCAGTAAAGAAAGTAAAAGAAAAAAAGAACTCGAAAATTTAAAAGATTTTCCTTATACATTGATTTTTTATGAAGCACCACATCGAATAAAAGATACTCTTCAAAATATATCTCATATTTTTGGGGAACGAAATATCAGCATTTCAAGAGAAATAACAAAAAAATTTGAAGAAGTTTATCGTGGAACCATTAGTGAGGTATTACTAGAAATAGAAGATGCCAAAGGAGAAATGGTATTAATAGTTACTGGAAATCATGATGAAAAAAATTATGATTCTTTATCTATTATAGACCATGTTAATATTTATTTAACACAAGGTTATAATACAAAAGAAGCAATAAAAAAAGTAGCGAAAGATAGAAATGTAAAAACGAGTGAAATATATAATGAGTATCATGGGATAAAGCAGGTGGATTTATGAAAATGATAGTAGGATTAGGAAATCCAGGAAAAGAATATGAAAATACGCGACACAATGTTGGCTTTATGGCAATTGATAAAATTGCTTTAAAAAATCATGTTACCTTGAACTCAAAAAAAGGAAATGGGATTTATACAATTTTTGAAAAAGAAGATGAAAAAATATTATTATTAAAACCGCTTACCTATATGAACCTATCTGGGGAAGCTGTGAAAGCATTGATGCAATATTATAAAATAGCAGTATCAGATATATTAATCATCAGTGATGATTTAGATATGCCAACTGGGAAAATTAAGTTGAAATATAAAGGAAGCTCAGGGGGCCATAATGGACTAAAAAACATAGAACAACATTTAAAAACGCAAGAATATAAAAGACTAAAAATAGGAATTTCAAATAATAAAAATTATGATACAAAAGATTATGTATTAGGAAGATTTTCAATAGAAGAAAAGGAAAAAATAGATAGTGTACTAAATACAGTAATTGATATTTTTGACGATTTTTGTATAAATTCTTTTGAAAGTGTCATGAATAAATATAATAAAAAATAGTTGTGATACAAATGTGTCACTTTTTTGGCGTATAGGAGGCAATTATATGAAACTTTTTCATTCCTTGTTCCCAAATGTTCAAACATCTGGAGAAATTACAGGATTACCCAGTTGCTGGAAGGCTTTTTGACCCGGATGACAAACGGGATGCCGCAGGCTTCGAGGTCGGCAACCATCTGGAAGGATTCATAGCC
>JAAWNF010000063.1 GCA_022798795.1 Bacilli bacterium | reverse complement strand
AAAAACGAGAAAAAATAAAGGAAGCTTATACAAATGCACCACTTCCGAATTAATATTCTTTGCGACTTATTTAGGTGTCACATCATTGACAACTAAACATTATCAAAAAAACATCAAAAGATGTTTAATTTTCTTTATATTTTGATTCAAACAAATCAATCTGTTCTTTCAAATCCTCTGTATCAATTGTTATTTTTGGTAAATCTTCAATCGTAGATAAGCCAAAATAATCTAAAAATTCTTTTGTTACCCCATATAAAATAGGTCTTCCTGGTAAATCTGATTTACCTACTTCACGAATCAAATTTTTTAACAATAATTTTCTTACATGATGTACACTAGAAACACCTCGTATCTCATCTATTTGAACTCTGGTAATTGGTTCATTATAAGCAATAATTGCAAGTGTTTCTAAAGCCGCATCAGAAAGCTTACTATTTTCTTCTATTGTTATTAATTTTTTATAATATTCCTTGTGCTCTTGTTTTGTTACTAATTTATAACAATTTCCTAAAAAAGCGATTTGTATTCCTCTATCTTCTTTTTTATAATCTTCATCTAGAAATGAAATCAATTTTTGCAGTTCATATTCGCTTACTTCTAATATGCTCTGCAGTTCTTTAGCTGCCAAACCTTCTTCTCCTACAACAAATAAAAGTCCTTCTAATATCGCTTTTTTATTCATGGGTATCGCTTCCTTTTAATTCTAATGTAATTTGATTAAAATTTTTATTTTGAGTAATACAAAGTTCTTGTTTACGTGCTAAATCAAGGATTGATAAAAATGTCACTATCACATAATCTTTTGTAACAATTTCAAAAAGTTCATAAAATTCTACTTGTTTTTTTTGTTTTAATAAATTTCTAATTTCATTACTACGTACACTGACAGAATACTCTTTTTTTGTAACTTTTGTCTGTAGTGGTTTTTCTAGCTCTTTTCTTTCTAACATCTTTTTGAAAGCTTCTAATAAATCGTTTAAATTGATATCAAGTTCTATTGCATTAGTTTCAATATCTATATACTCTTTTAAACTTTCTGGGTCTTTGGAATAAAATTCATGTCTTTGCTCTTCTAATTCATGTAATCTTGGAGTTATCTCTTTATATTTTTGATACTCTAACAATCGTTCTATCAATCGCTCTCTAGGGTCTTCTTCATATTCATCTTCTGTCTCTATCTTTTTTTTAGGAAGTAGACTACTAGACTTCATTTCTATTAGTTCTGCTGCCATAGATAAATATTCACTTGCAATATTTAAATTCATTTTTTCCATTTGATGAATGTAATCTAAATATTGCTTTGCTATTTTTTCTATTTCAATATCAAAAATTTCAATTGAAGACTCTTTAAGCAAATGCAATAATAAATCGAGTGGTCCTTCAAATTCTGATATCATTACTTTATATTCCATCTTACCACGTCCAATAATTTTATTATATCAAAGTAAGGATTAAAAAACAACATTACGATATGTTGTTATTTTTGAACCGAGGTTAGTTTAAAAAAATCATATAATTTTCTAATCATTCCATAGTTTCCTTTTTTCATCTGGATTTGAAACTGCTTTAAAATTGTATCCATAGAACATTCATTTTTTCCAAAACATTCAAAATACAAATATTCTAATTTTTCATTTGCATTCTGTTTCTGACTTTTATATAGTTCATCTTTTACATATTTTTCCATTCTTTGTTCTTTCCTTGTTTTCAAGGGAGCATATCTTTCTTCTACCATTATTTGTAATGAAACTTCTATTTCCTTTATTTTTTTACTTACATCTAAAACTTCCATTTCCTCATCTACTAAAAGCATACTCTTTCCAATACTTTCTCCATTTTGATTACATTTAAGTGCTAAAACACTACTACCATCTGTTAATAAAAATGCATATTCTAAAAATTCTACATCTTTATTTGTAAATACTTCTGTTTTATTTTTTATCTTATCTAAAAATTCTTGTTCAAATTTGACTCTGTTATCTCTAGTTTTCAAAAGCGATTTTGTGTTAATCTTATAAAGTGGAATTTTTCGGATATGAACGATATTATCATTAATATCCCATTCAAAGAAATCATACAACTGACGATTAAAATTCAATAAAATGTCATATATGCAATTCATATTTTTTTCCTCCTGGTATATAGATTGATAAAAAGATTAAACATAATCCAATTAGAAAATATTGGCATTCTAATCTTCTAATTATAAATTGTACATATTCATGAAAATTATACCCAACTGTCATTAAATTACAATAACTAATTATATATACTGCTCCTATGGTTGCAAAACCAAAACCAATTAAAAAAGTGAAAACGCGCTTCAATTTGGCATCACCTAATTTCATTCTATTAAAACTTTTTAAAAATAGTACGATTGACAGAAAATATGAGCTATGATACCATACTTTTAGTTAGGTGATAAAATTGAAAAGATTTACAATGATAGATGAATCCTTTCTTTGTGAAAATTGCACAAAAAAAGTTGAGAAGTTAAATTATACAGCGAGAGACCATTGCCCATATTGTCTTTATTCCAAACATGTTGATATTCTTCCTGGCGACAGAAAAAATTGTTGTTATGGTCTTTTGAAACCTGTTGGAATTGAAAAATTTAAAAATACCTATAAAATTATTTATCGATGTCAAAAGTGTAATGAACTACATAAAAACATTATGGCTATTGATGATGACATGAAATTAATTATTGAACTTTCTAAAAATATAATCTATTAAAAAACACTTCAATGAACTGAAGTGTTTTAATATCCAAATATTCTTACTAACAATGGAAGTAGTAAAACAAAGAAGCCTACTACAGCAAATAAAGCAATAATAAATGCCCAATTCCCCTTCTTCTTCTTTTTTGATTTTTCTTCTTCTACGTTTTGTATTCTTGATGTATTCTCAATCGGTATAGTTTGTTGTTGCAATTCAGGAGTCATAGAAACTTCTGATGGTGTAGAAATCTCTACAACGGGAGGAGGGTTTTGAATTGAGACATTTTCAGTTGATTCAACTATAGGAGTTGCGATAACCGTTTCAGGTTGTACTAAAGAAACATTCGGTGTCGAAATTACTGATTCTGGAACGACAGCTTGTGAAAAGTCTTCCATAAAATTATTTGGTACTGGCATTTCTACATTTGAGTTTCTTGTACCTTCTGGTGCTACATTTACAGCCTGAGGAATTGAATTCGCTACTACGCCCGCATTTATTGGCTGTGATACGCCTCCATTATTTGGTATTCCCATTGAAGTTCCCATATTGTTAGTCATTGATTGAACTGGTGGCACTCCTGTATTGGGACTTATTGGCTGATTATTTAAACCATTCTGCATATTCATTTCATTTTCGTTCATACAATTACCTACCTTATCATAAAGCATTATATCAAAAATATGATAAAAAAAATAGCGAAATTGCTATTTTTCAAATAAAGTATATAATTCTTGACATCGTTTGGTGTTCATTGGACTCACATTTTCTAAACGATAAGGAATCTTTAATTTTTCATATTTTGGAATTCCTAATGTTTCATAAGGTAAAAATTCTACTTTTTCTATATTCTTTAAGTTGGATACAAATTCTTTTAATTTTAATACATATTCTTCTGTATCATTGATTCCAGGAACAATCACTTGCCTAATCCACATTTTTTTATTCAATTTTTGGCAAATATCCAAAAATTGTAATGATTCTTCTATATGTTGACCAGTTAAATTTTTATATGCTCCTTTTTCTAATGCTTTAATATCCATAATTACCAAATCTGTATATTTTAATATTTCTTCATAATTACCAAGTCCAAAACCAGCTGTATCCAAACAAGTATGAATATTACATTGTTTGCAAAGCTTTAAAGCTTCTATTAAAAATTCTGGTTGAAGAAGAGGTTCTCCTCCAGAAAAAGTAACGCCTCCTTCTTCACCAAAATAATTTTTATATCTCAAAATTCGCTTTACCAGTTCATTTGCGGTAAGTTCTAATTCACTTTCTTTTTTCCAAGTTTCTGGATTATGACAGTATAGACAACGCAATCTACATCCCTGCATAAATACTACAAACCGGATTCCTGGACCATCTACTAATCCCATTGTTTCAATAGAATTAATATATCCTTTCATTACATTACCTCATGGAATGTTCTACTAATTACTTCTTTTTGTTGTTCTTTACTTAATCGATTAAAGTTAACTGCATAACCAGATACTCGAATTGTTAAAGTTGGATACTTTCCTGGATTTTCCATTGCATCAATTAACATTTCTCTATTTAGTACATTTACATTTAAATGGTGTGCTCCTTGTTTAAAGTACCCATCTAATATATGAACCAGATTATCAATTCGTTCTTCTTCACTATGACCTAAAGCATTTGGTACAATTGAGAATGTATTAGATACTCCATCTTGACAAATATCTTTATAAGGTACTTTAGCAACTGAATTCAAAGATGCTAGTGCTCCATTTGAATCTCTTCCATGCATTGGATTTGCACCTGGAGCGAAAGCAACTCCTGCTTTTCTTCCATCTGGTGTAGCGCCTGTTTTCTTTCCATACACAACGTTTGATGTAATTGTAAGTACAGATAATGTATGAATTGCATTTTTATAAAGTGGATGCTTTTTCAGCTCTGAAACAAATTTTGTTACTAAGTCTACTGCAATATCATCTACACGGTCATCATCATTTCCATACTTTGGATAATCTCCCTCAATTTCAAAATCAATTGCAACTCCTTCTTCATTGCGAATTGGTTTTACCTTGGCATATTTAATTGCAGAAAGAGAATCCACTGCTACTGATAAGCCTGCTACTCCAAAAGCCATTAAACGTTCTACATTTGTATCATGAAGAGCCATCTGAATTTTTTCATAAGCATATTTATCATGCATATAATGAATGATATTCATAGCATCTACATAAGTTTTAGCAACACGCTCTAAAACACTATAGTAAGCATCTTTGGTTTTTTCATAATCTAATATTTCATCTGTTATTTTTGAAACATTTTCAACAACCAATTTTCCACTTTTTTCATCGATTCCTCCATTGATAGCATAAAGAAGGGATTTTGCTAAATTACATCTTGCTCCAAAAAATTGCATTTGTTTTCCAACTTTCATAGCAGATACACAACAAGCAATTGCATAATCATCCCCATAAATTGGTCTCATAATATCATCATTTTCATATTGAATCGCATCGGTTAAAATGGAAATTTTTGAACAATATTTTTTGAAATTTTCTGGTAAATTATCAGACCAAAGTACTGTTAAATTTGGTTCTGGTGAAGTTCCTAGATTAATCAAAGTATGTAGATAGCGGAAACTATTTTTTGTAACTAAGCTTTTACCATCTAGTGTCATTCCTGCTAATGATTCTGTAACCCAAGTTGGGTCTCCAGCAAATAATTCATTATATTCTGGTGTACGCAAATGACGAATGATGCGAAGTTTGATAATAAATTGGTCTATCAATTCCTGTGCTTCTTTTTCTGTTAAAAGTCCTTCTTCTAAATCTCTTTCAATATAAATATCTAAGAATGTAGAAGTTCTACCAATACTTTCTGCTGCTCCATTATTTTCTTTTACACTTGCTAAATATCCAAAATATAACCATTGAATTGCTTCTTTTGCATTTGTGGCTGGTACTGAAATGTCACATCCATATTTATTTGCCATAGATTTCATTTCTTCTAAAGCTCTAATTTGTTCACAAACTTCTTCTCTAAGGCGAATCGTCTCTTCATTTGTAACATCACATAATTCATTCAAATCATTTTTCTTTTGCTCTATTAAATAGTCAACTCCATAAAGCGCTACACGTCTATAGTCTCCAATGATTCTACCTCTTCCATAAGCATCAGGAAGACCTGTTAATAATCCTGCACTACGAGCTCTTCTGATATCTGGAGTATAGGCATCAAATACTCCATCATTATGAGATTTACGAAATTCTTTAAAATAATCTCCAACTGTTTTATCAAACTCATATCCATAGGCTTCTAAAGATGTATGTGCCATACGAATTCCACCATATAAGTTAACAATTCTTTTTAATGGCGCATCTGTTTGCAAACCAACAATTACTTCATTTTCTTTGTCGATGTATCCTGCACTAAAGTTATCAATTCCAGAAACGATTTTTGTTTCAACATCTAAAACTCCCTTTTCTAGCTCTACTTTTAAAAGTTCTGATATTTTATCCCAAACTTTTTTCGTTTTGTCACTAATACCTTCTAGGAAAGTATCATCTCCTTGATATTCGTGATAGTTATTCAAAATAAAATCTTCTACGTTAATTTCATTTTTCCATGTTTCTCCTTTAAAATTTTTCCACGCTTCCATATCTGTATCCTCCTTTTAACGTCATACATAATAAGTATATCATAAATCACACTGGATAATCAAAAAAAGATAACAAAATATGATATGAACCCCGTTTGTTGGACAAAAGAAACGAGGTTTTTATATGAGCAAATTAAGTTATGAAGATAGAATAAATTGATATAATGACAGAAAAAAT
>JAAWNF010000062.1 GCA_022798795.1 Bacilli bacterium | reverse complement strand
TAGTCAATTACATTGTATCATAAGTTTCTGATATGACTCATTTTTGTTTACCTAAAAATAGTGTCAGATTTTTTCACCAACACTATTTATTATAGAACCGTTTCATGTTGATTCGGTGTTTTCTTTTAAAAAAGATATTTTCTTATTGTCCCAAATTATGTAATATGTTTTCCATATATTGAATCATTTCGCTTTCCTTTTCATATTCAATAAAAGTAGATGTTACACTTTGCAAAGAATATGAAATCTGAGCCCCTTTTTTATAAAAGCAAAAAATTGGAATATTATCGTCAAATGCCCATCCAAGTTCAATTCCAAGACCGATAGCAGCGTCAGATACTTCTGCAAAAACAATATCTAAGGTTTTATAAAATTCACGTGAGTTTTTGTTTTTATCTTTTTCTATATGTGGAAAAATGAAAGTATGATTATGATAAAAAGAACTATTGATAATTGGTTCATACAATTCCTTTTTATAAGGGATTTTTTTTGAATGTGCGATATAAATTTTCATAAAATTCCTCCTTTTTTTATTTTATAACAAGTGGATAAAAATGTAAAATATAATTTTTGCTTATAATCAAAATAATGTATAAATATTTTACTTATATTTATTTTTGAAATAAAATGAAATTAGAAAGAGGGAATAAATATGAATATTTTAGTAATAAATCCTCCTAATATACCTTTTACTAATACTTCTTTATTAGCGCCTCCTTTAGATGTATTAGGTCTTGCAACTTTAATAAAAACTAATTTTAAGACAGAATTTCTAGATATGGATGCATTAAGATTAAAAGAAATACCAGAAAATTTTTTTATAAAAACTGATATTATTGTAGTTCTTATTGACTATCAAATTCCACTTCACACAGGAGAAGCAAATGAATATGTGTTAGACATGATAAAAAAGTATGGAACAGAAAAAAGAATGATTATCATAGGAAAAACCCCAACTTATTTTTCTGAGCAATTTTTAAAAGCAGGAGCGAAAGTAGTGGTTCGAGGAATCTATGATGAAGTGATTCTTTCAGTACTTCAGAATATTAATAAGGATGGTGAATTAAAGAAAATACCTAATTTAATACTAAATCAAAATGGAAAATATTTTATTACAGAAAGAAAATTCACAAATGGGGATTATGAAAGTTTACCAATACCAGATTATTCATTTCTTGATTTGAAATATTATATGGATACTGCTACTATGATTACATCTAGAGGATGTGATGGAAAGTGCAAATACTGTAGTACGCCTTATTTTTTTCACCAATTTCAAAGTAGAAAAGTAAAAGATGTGGTAGATGAAATGGAGTTGTTGATTTCAAAATATCATAAAACTAAAATTATCTTTTTAGATGATAATATGACGATTTCAAAAGGGCGAATGATAAATATTTGTAAAGAAATAAAAAAGCGTAATTTAAAAGTTTTGTTAGGATGCTTATCGAGTATTGCTCATTATGAAAAAGAATTATTTGAGTTTATGTATGAAGTAGGATTTCGTTGGGTACATTTTGGTCTTGAATCAGGTAGTGAGAAAGTATTAAAGAAAATGGGAAAATCAATGGACATTTCTTATATAAAACAAGTAATCAAGGAAGTAAAAGAAATAGGGTATCGAGTTAGAACGAGTTTTATTTTAGACTATCCAGGAAGTACATTAGAAGATTTTAATCAAACAAAAGATTTGATTTTAAAATTAAATCCTCATGAAATTCGTTTTCATTATTTGGCGTATCGTCCTGGAACACCAGTGGCTCATGAAAATCCAAACAAAATTGTGAGTTCTTATATTCATAGTTCTAAAAGTGGCAGTGAATTATCTTATACAAAAGACATCTCATTGTTTCTTCAGGAATTAGAACAATTAGGCTATCTTGTAATAACAAAAGAGCAGGAATGGAATATTTATAATAATCTTAGTAAAAATCAGAAATTTGTATCTATGGTACCAATGAAGTATGGGATGTGTTGGTATGAGTAAAATCATTGGAATTACTGGCTATATGGGTGCAGGAAAAACTTATATAGGAAAAAAGATTTGTAAAAATTTGAAAAATTGCTATTTCTTAGAAGTGGATATTTTTCGCAGAAATTTATTAAAAAATAATTTTAAATATCGAAAACGATTAGAAGGTGTTTTGGGTCTAAATCAAAATTGGGATGGAAATGAATTAAATAAAATTATTTATCAAAATGAAGAAGCTATGCAAAAATATAAAAAAATATTATATGAATTCTTAAATCAGCAGATAGAGAGTCTATCTTATGACTATATCATTGTAGAATGGGCTCTTTTAGTGCAAGACCACTTACTACCTTTTTTAGATATTTTAATATTAGTAGAAGCAAGTCCTCAAATAAGATTAAAACGAGTTTGTGCTCTTGATTTAAGTATAGAAGAAATAAAACAACGAATGTCTTTACAAGAAAAAATTAATTTAGAACAAGAAATAAAAAAATATCAGATGAAAAATTCTAATTTTCAATATTTTGTGATACAAAATGGAAAGGATGGTGAATCGTAGTGCAGTGTATGTTTCGTATTCCACAAGATGGTGGAAGAGTATTATGGGAAATCACAAATAGATGTAACTATGCTTGTAAATATTGTATTTTTAGTTCTGGAAAAGGAAGTATAAAAGAAGAATTATCTTTTTGGAAATGCATAAAAACGATAGATGATTTATGGAGTCATAATTTTCAATATTTAAAAATAACAGGAGGAGAACCTTTTCTTAGAGATGATTTAGTAGAAATTATAGAATATGCAATCAAAAAGGGAATGAAAGTGGATGTTTCAACGAATGCTTCTATGATTACATTAAAACAAGCGAAAAAGTTAAGTGGACTAAAGTTAGAAATGATTCATGTAAGCTTAGATGGAGATAAAGAAGTACATGAAAAAGTAAGAGGGATTAATACTTATGATAAAACCATTACAGGAATCAAAAATTTAAAAGAAAGTCATCAATATATACGGATTGGAACGGTGTTATATAAAGAAAATCAAAACCGAATTTTAGAAATGATAAGGCAGGCTTTAGAATTAAAGGTTTCAGAGATTATTTTTTCCATTATGGAACCCGTTGGAAGAATGAAAGGAGATAATTCTTATGTAATTACCAGACCTTTAAAGGCAATAGAAGAAGAAATATTAAGGTATCAGAGAGAATACAAAAACAAACTAAAAATTAATTATAATTGGAGTTCAAAAATAGATGAGCATATTGAGACTTGTCCAGCTGGGAGAAAATTTATATATATGAATCATAAAGGAAATATTGCTCCATGTAGTTGGTTAGTAACTTTATCATCTACTTATTTAACAAAAGGTACTTTAAAAGAAAAAAATTTAAATCAGTTATTTCAGGAAGAAACTTGGAAAAAGTTTATGGAAAAGAAGAAATGTGGTGATTGTGTTGGAAGACATAAGAATTAAAATGGCGCTTGATTTAATACATGGAAAACCCTTAAAAGAAAAATATGGAAAATATTCTAAACTTTATGCATTTACAACAGAAAATATAGGTGGTTATTATTTACAAACTTCATTTTTAAAAAAGAAAGTACTAACCGTTTGTGGTTCTGGAGACCATGTTTTAAATGCTATATTATTAGGAAGTAATGATGTAGATACTTTTGATATTAATATATTTACTTATGATTTTTTAAAATTAAAAATAGCGGCTGTTAAAACTTTATCTTATACTGAATTTTTAGATTATTTTTTATTAGAAAATAATCAGAATGCTATGAGTTATAAGTTGTTTCTAAAAGTGAAAAAAGGATTAGAAAGCGAAATCTTGACTTTCTGGGAAACGCTTTATAGAGATGTAGAATATGATGGAAGAAAACTTCGAGATAGTTCTTTGTTTCATAATTTATATGACATCAATGAGAAAAAATTAATGAGCAATCCTTATTTAAAAGAAGAAAATTTTACAAAATTGAAGGAAAAAATTAATTTGTCAAAAGTGACTTTTATCGAAAGTTCATTATTAAATTTAAAGGATAAATGTAAAGAAAACTATGATTTGATATTTCTTTCTAATATATCAGATTATTTAAATTTAATGTTTTCTAATAATTTATTAGAAAATTATAGAGAAAAAATTATACTACCATTAATAAGAAAATTAAATAGAAATGGAAAGTTATATTTTATTTATCAATATGACATAGGAAATGAAAGAAGCATTGTAGATAATATAGAAGAAGTGAAAAAAATATTTTTAAATGTTAGAGAGTTAAGTTTTTCAAGTGTAGTTGGAAAATTTAAGAAAGATAGAATTTTATATATAGGAAGGTGAGAAAATGAAATTAGATTTTACAGGTATGAAATTTAACAGTGTGGAAGATATTGACCAGTTGATTGAAGCAATAGAAAAAATGCCAGAAAATCCAAATAAGCAAAACACATATATGAAAGCAGAAGTAACTAGAAGAACAAAAATGCTAGAAGCGCTTCGTGAACTTAGAAAAGAGGCAGATAAGATAGCGAAAGAAGAGAAAAAAAGACAAGAAGCAGAAGAAGTAAGAGCAGAAAATGATGAAATTGAAAAGGCATTAGAAAGAGCAAAGCAACTAATAAAAACAAAGAAAAAGGAAGTATCGACACCAGTTTGTAAAAAGTCCAGTCCTTATTATGGTGGAAGTAGTGGAGAAAGTAGAGGTAGTGAAAGTAGAAGTTTTGGTATTCGTCATTGTAGTTGGGGTTACAGTTCTGGGGAATCTAGATGTGATGGAGAGTCTAGATGGTAGTTTATGGAAAATGTTTTTAAGAATTTGCACACCAATCAAAAGATACTGATTTATGAATTGCTAAGAAGAGGAATTTATGTAGAAGTGATTGATGAAAAATTAGAACTTATAAAGGCGTCTTTTAAAGAGCATCAAGAATTAATTTATGATAGAGATTCTTCGATTACTCCATATCATGTTTCCGTATTAGCTGGGAATAAAGGAATTGCGAAAAGAATACTTTCTCAAAATGGAATATCCGTTCCATTAGGAGAAGTATTTAAAGCAAAAGAAAAGGCATCTATTATAAAAGCATTTGAACTTTTAGAGGGGCCTGTTGTTTTGAAACCAGTACATGGCTCTCATGGTTACGATGTTTACTTAAATCTAAAAAGAATAGAAGAAATAGAAACTATCTTAAATGTGTTAGAAGAAAGGTATGGAAGTGAAGCTCCTATTTTAATTGAAGAATTCTTTGATGCGAAAGAGTATCGAGTATTTTTAACAAAAGCGTTTAAATATGCTGTATTACATAGAGACCCTGCTTATGTAATAGGAGATGGAGTGCATAACATTGGTGAATTGATTGAAAGAGAAAATGATAGAAGAATGCATCCTAGAACAAATGCATTATGTGAAATTCTAATGGATAATGAAATGGACCGATACTTGAAAGAATTCGGAATTTCAAGAGATTTTATTCCAGCTTTAGGAAAAAAAGTTTATGTTAGAAGAAATTCTAATGTTGCTATGGGAGGAGTCTGTGTAGATAAAACAGATGAAGTAGATAGAAGTGTAATTGAAATTGGAAAGAGAGTGTTAGAGTCTTTTCCTGGACTTCCTTATGTTGGAATAGATTTTATGACGAAGGATATTTCTTTGGCTCAAACAGAAGATAGTTATCGAGTAATTGAAGTAAATACTGTTCCAGGATTACAAATGCATCATAGACCAGCCATAGGCGCTAGTAGGAATGTTGCAAGTTATATTGTTGATTTGATGTTTCCTGAAACGATAGAAAGAGAGAATGTAAATGGAAAAGAATGGATTAAATAGTCAATCAAAAGCTTATTATGAAAAACAAAAATTTTATGAAACGTTTAGTAAAGCAGAAGATTATCCTAAAAAGTTAGATTTATTTTTAAAGAAACATATTAAGGGTAGGAAAATATTGGATGCTGGTTGTGGAAGTGGTAAGTTTCTACCATTGTTAGAAAGATTAGTAGATGAATATGTAGGAATAGATTTATCGGAAGAACAGATAAAAGAAGCTCAGAAAAAAATAAATAAAAAGAATTCTATTTTACAAGTAGGTGATTTAGAGAAATTAAATTGTTTAGATGCCTCTTTTGATTTTGTTATATCTTCTTGGGTGCTTGGGACAATCACTGAGGAAATGAAAAGAAAGAATGTAATTGATGAATTAAAAAGAGTTTTAAAGCCGAATGGAACCATTTATTTGATTGAAAATGATAGTGATGGAGAGTTTGAAAAGCTGAGGGGACATATTCAAAGGACCGAGGAGTATAACAATTGGTTAATCAAGCAAGGGTTTGAAATGATTCAGAAATTAGAAACGAGTTTTCAGTTTTCAGATTTAGAAGAAGCAAGAACTGTATTTGGTGAAATTTATGGAAAACAAATCAGTAATCAGATTAGAACTGAAAAAATAAATCATCATATTTTGATATTTGAATATAAACTGACGCAATAAGTCAGTTTTTGTGATTTGTGTTATTATGTAGGTAAGGAAAGATTGTATGAATCAAATAAAGATGAGAAAATTTATGAGTGAACTAAGGAAAGAAAAAAGTAAAAAAAGAAAATCAGAAACCAGTATTGGAAATTCAAAATGTGAGTAAAAAGTTTGGTTCAAAAGAGATTATACACAATTTAAATTTGATAAAATCCAAAAATTATTAAAAATTATAGTGTTAAAAAAATTTACATTGTATTTATAATTTTATTTTTAATAATCATTGTTT
>JAAWNF010000061.1 GCA_022798795.1 Bacilli bacterium | reverse complement strand
GCATCAGCGGGGTGGGAATCTTGAAGATGGCGTCTCCCATATACTTGGCGTAGGCGCTGGCTCCGTTGCTGTGCAGGTTTTTGATGAACCCTTCAATTTCTCTTTTCAAGGAGGCACTTCCTCCAATCATTAATCCAATAAAAAGTAACATAGTTGGAAGATAATAATGTTCCAACGAAAAATCAATGACTCCACTCATAAAGACAATCGCCAACATAATACCAATTCCAAGAGCACCCAAAAATAAAATATTTTTTCTAAAATTTTTAAAAAAATGTGCTACTGCTTGTACACTTTCTTCATATATTCCTAATACCATTGCTAACATTCCACCACTTACACCAGGAATAATTTTTCCTAGTCCAACAACAAAACCTTTTAAGATTAATTTTAAATAGTCCATAAATATCCCTCATTATAGTGTATAAAAAAAATGAAAAAAAAGAACTTAAAATTTCTAAGTTCTTTCAATATAAATTCAATTTCTATATTCTTCTATCAATGATATTCCTTATATCAAAAGGTTAAACTTTTCTTACTTTTAGATATGCGTAAAGAATTTAAAATAGCCAACATCGTCACACCCACATCTGCAAATATCGCAAACCAAATAGAAGAAATTCCCAATATTCCAAGTAGCAAAACTACGATTTTAATACTTATCGCCATAATAATATTAAACTTTACAATAGATAATGTTTTTCTAGCTATCATAACTGTCATAGGAATCGTTTTCAAATTATCGTTCATAATTACAATGTCACTTGCTTCTATCGCTGCATCACTCCCGATTCCTCCCATTGAAATTCCCAAATCTGAAAGCGCAAGAACAGGAGCATCATTGATTCCATCTCCAACAAATCCTAAAGGCTGTTTATTTTTTTTCATCAAAGTTTCTACTACTTGAACTTTCTCTGTTGGAAGTAATTCAGCGTATCCTTCATCCAACCCTAAACTATCTTTCACATTTGAAACAATTTCCGACTGGTCACCTGATACAACACCAAAATAGGAAAGATTTAATTTTCTTAAAGCACTAATACTTTCTTTGGCATTCTTTTTTATGATATCTGAAATGATAATATATCCCACATATTTTTTATCTAAAGCAACAAATAAAAGGGTTCCAATAGAATTTACATTTGGAATAACTATCTCTTTTTCTTTAAATAATTTTTTATTTCCAATTAAAATTTCTCTATTGTCAATATATCCTACCACTCCTTTTCCTGCTATTTCTTTTTGACTATGAATTTCTAATAAAGAATGATTTAAAGTACAAATAGAACGTGCAATTGGATGATTAGAATATTGTTCTATAGAACAAATATAATCTATAAAAGTCTGTTTTTCTATCACTGTTTGTATTTCTATGACTTCAAATACCCCCTCTGTTAAAGTACCCGTTTTATCAAAAGCAATTGACTGAAGTTTTCCTAACTTTTCTAATTCTATACTTCCTTTCACCAAAGCTCCGACTTTAGAACATTCTCCGATTCCATAAAAGAAACCCAACGGTATAGAAATGACAAGAGCACATGGACAAGATAATACTAAGAAAATAATTGCTCTATAAATCCAAACATTCGGCTCATGAGTAATCATAGTTGGAATCACTGCAATAAAGAGCGCTAAAGCAACTACAATAGGTGTATAAATTTTAGAAAATCTTGTCATAAATTGCTCTGTTTTGGTTTTCTTGTCACTTGCATTCTCTACCAACTCTAAAATTTTTGTAACAGTTGATTCTTTCATCTCTTTTTGAACTCTAATATGTAAAATCCCTTCCAGATTAATAGAACCACTTAAAACCATACTGTTAACCTCTACCGCTACAGGAATACTCTCCCCTGATAAAGCTTTCATATCTAACAATGAGTTTCCCTCTATAACAATACCATCTAAAGGAACTCTTTCTCCTGGTTTTACAATCATAATATCATTTACTTTAACATTTTCTAATGGCATTAAAATTTGTTCCTTTTCTTTTTTTATAAAAGCAGTATCGCATTTTAATTCCATCAACTTAGAAATAGAATCCCGAGATTTTGAAATTGCTTTTTCTTCCAAGTATTCTCCCACTTGAAAAAGTACCATAACTGTTGTAGCTTCTATTATTTCTCCTATAAGAAAAGCACCAATAGTAGCCAATGTCATTAAAAAGCATTCATCAAACAATTCACCTTTTAAAATATTTTTAAATGACTTCAGGATTACTTCATAGCCAGCTATAAAATAACTTAAAACAATCAATAGATTGGATAACCAAGCAATAGAAGTAGTAAGCAAGCCAAAAATAAATAAACAAATAGAAATAATTAATTTCCACTCTTCCCAACTTATTTTTTTCATATTTTTTTCCTTTCTAAAATGTGTTCCATCCCATATTTTACAATAATCATTACATGTTCATCTTTTAATGAATAATAAATTTCTTTCCCTTTTCTTTTCGCTTTTACAAATTCATGAAAGCGCAAAACCTGAAGTTGATGTGAAATCGCAGAATGAGTCATTTCTAATTGTTCTGCTATTTCTCCTACTTTTAATTCGCTTTTTTCTAATAAATTTAATATTCGAAGTCTTGTTTCATCACCCATAATTTTATAAAATTGTCCTAGTTCTAAAAATAAATCTTTATCAATCCTTGTCATATTCCCCTCCATATATGATTACTTGTTCATATATTCATATTATTACATGATATGAAAAAAGTCAAGAAAATATTCAAAACACGAAATCAAAAAAATTTTTTTTTATTACTTTACATATTATTAACTTTTATAATATTTCTGCAAATTTGATAATAATTTTTTAAAAATATTACTAAAATGAATTAATATTATTTTATTCACATAAGTATTTTAAAACATTGTGAATTCAAAATTGCAAATTTAATTCTTTCAAAAAAATAGAAGGATTATTTTTTGGATATAAAATGTATACATGATTTTTCGTTCTAGTAAGAGCTACATAAAACAATCTTCGTTCTTCAGCATACGGATAAGAAATGTCAATAGACTCTACATTTTTCAAAATAGTATCTACTTCTTTTTTTGTTGGAAAACCATAAATAGAATTGTTACAATGAAGTAAAATAACTTCATCTGCTCCCAATCCTTTTGCACTATGAACTGTTAAAAATTCGATATTTAAATTGGGATAAAGTGGTGCTATTATTTTATTATTTTTCAAATTTAAAAATGGATAATCCGCAATATGAAAATCATGATGATATCGTCCTAACAAAAAAACGGTGGAAAAATCTCTTAACTTCGAAATTTCAGACAAAACTTTTTGTAATTCTCGACAACTATTTCCAGTATATGAAACTAACCGAATTGGATTTTCTATATGTTTTATCGACTTTAATTGTTTTTTTATTTGAATATTATTTTTCATTACAAAATGTCCTGCAATATCAATCAATTCTTGACTATTACGATAAGTTTTTGTTATCTTTAAAATCTTAGATTGTGGAAAAAATTTTTGAAAATTTGTAAATAGTATCATTTCAGAACCAGAAAAACCAAAAATGGATTGCCAATCATCTCCTACTACAATAATCGTAACATGATAATATTTTTTAATTGCATATAATAAAAAAAATCGGTCTTTTGAAATATCCTGATATTCATCTACAATAATATATTGATAAGGAAAATCAATTTCCTTCATTTTAATTAATTTTGTTGCTTCTAAAATCATGTCCTCGAAGTCAACCCAACCATTCTTAGACATATAACTCTCATATTCAAAAGTTAAATTTGTTAAAAACCATTTCCAAAACCTAGACAAATTCATCTTTGAAATCAAAGGTTTTCCTTTCATTTTATAATTTTTAATAAACGTAATACTAAGCATTACCAATTTGGATATATTCTTTTTTTCTCTATACTTTTTAGTATAAAATAAAAATCTCCACTTTTTTCTTCTTTTTAATTTTTGAATAATATCAATAATCATATCTGTAGAATCTACTTTAACATCTACACTCCTTTTTTGCATTAAAATTTGTAAACCTAATTTATGGAATGTCAAAATAGAAATAGGTAAGTTAAATTCTGTTTGAATTCTTAATTTTAGCTCATCTGTTGCTTTATTTGTATAAGAAATAAGTAATATTTTATTAGGATTTACATTTTTTATATCCACTAGATATTTCACTTTTGCTACCATTGTAGTTGTCTTTCCGCTTCCCGCTCCCGCTATTACTTGCATGTCTCCTTCTTCTATGACAACTTGTTTTTGCTCCTCATCTAATTTTATATTTGAATCCACAAAATCAAAAATATGTTCTAAATAGTATTGCATAATTATCCCTCAATAAATAATATAAGATATTATCCATTGTTTCCTACATCATTCGACAAAAAATATCCCTTTTTTCCACAATAAAAGAGGAAAACTAAATTTCCTCATTAAAATAATCAATTTGCATGCTTTTTCTTACGTTATTCATTGTGGATTTCGCTATCTGCCTTGCATATCTGCTTCCCTCAATTAAAATTTCATCTACCTCTTTTGGATGCGTTTCATAATAATAACGCTTTTTTTGAATTGGTTCCAAAAAGGCATTCATTACTTCTATAAGCTCTTTTTTACATGTCACACATCCACGTGCCCCATTTTTACACTCTCCACATACTGTTTTGATATTCGGATTATTTAATAATTTGTGATAATAATAAACCATACAAACATCTGGATTAGCTGGGTCATCTTTTCTAATTTTATTAGCATCTGTTACTGCACTCATAATTTTTTTCTCTATATCTTCTCTTGTATCAGAAAGATAAATCGCATTCCCTAAACTTTTTCCCATTTTTTCGTTTCCATCCAATCCTTTTATTCTAGGATTATTGCTAAGAACAGGTTCTGGAACAACTAATGTTTCTCCATAAATAGTGTTGAATTTATGTACAATTTCTCTTGTTTGTTCAATCAATGGTAGTTGGTCCTCACCTACAGGAACACAAGCACCTTCAAATGCAGTAATATCTGCAGCTTGACTTACAGGATATCCAACAAAACCATATGTTACACTTTCACCAGTATTTCCAAATAAGGCTTTTTTTTGCTTAATTTCTGTTTTTACAGTTGGATTTCTATAAAGCCTTGCCATGGTCACTAAATTAGAATAATATACGGTTAATTCTGCTATTTCTGGAATTGTAGATTGAACAAAAATAGTTGACTTTTTTGGGTCTATTCCAAGTGATAATAAATCAATTGTTACTTCTCGAACATTCATTCTTACTTTTTCTGGATTATTAAAATTATCAGTTAGTGCTTGAACATCAGCAATCTCAAAAAAAGATTGATATTGGTCCTGTAATTTTACCCAATTGCAAACCGCACCAAAATAATGTCCAAAATGAAGTTTTCCTGTTGGTCTTATCCCTGTTAAGATTCTCTTCTTTTCCATAAATTCACCTCGCTTTTTTATTATACTATTTTTTTTTGGCTTTTACAACGATGATACTTATTTTTAAAAAAAGCAAATAAAAAAACAATTTTTCGATTGTTCTTTTTTATTAAAGTACCCCTTACTTAGCAATTTTCTACAATAGGGGTTTTCAACTTCTCTATATTAAAAAATTTATAATTACTAAATTTGACCATATTGTAACATTTTTTGGCGATATTGAAAAGAAGCTTTCATTTCCTTTTGGAACATCGCCTCTAACTCTTCATTCAATGAAATTAATCTTTCCAAAACAGACAACTGTTTTTGAATAAATAAAGGCGAAAGTCCTTCTAAAATCCAACTATCTAATTTCTGCTGCCAAATTTTTACATCTTCATACAAAGCTTCCAAACTAAAGTATTTTGCAAATAACCAAGGATGATTTCTAATGGATAAAAAGAAATTACGTTTTTGGGTCACATAGGTATCCCAATCATTATTTGTATATGCTTTTTCTAAAATAAGTAAAAATCTTTCAGCATAATTTTGTGTATCGATTATGATAATTGGAATATCTAATTGCTTCTGAATAACTAAATGATGAAAGGATACAATATCAAATGCAATTAAAAACTCTGGAACAAGTCCTTCTTTTTGGAGAACACAAGCATTTTCTTCACAAGACAAAAAAGTAGGATTAAAATAACTTATAAAGCCCCCCTCTTGATAACAAAAATTAGTATCACTTTGTACTCTTGCAATTACAATATCTTGAGAATTCTGATAATCTTCTATAGAAGAAGAAATAAAACAAAAACTCGAATTTTGCATTGTCATTAAAGGATATGTTTTATTAGTCACTGTCAACATAGCCTCTAATTTCAAATTTTCTTCTCTTGACATAGAAGATAAAACATTTTGCAAATAAGGTTTCAAATTTCCAAAACTCATAAATTTTTGATATAAATATGTTTTCAAAGTAAGTGGAAATCTAGACTCATATAATTCTCTTAACATAAAATATTGCTCACTCTGGTCATTTTGTAATTTTGGAAAAATATATCTAAATTTACTATAATGCATTCCTAAAAATTGACAACTATAAAATTCTTGTAGCACTGAAAGTTCATATTCAGTTTTTAAAAATTCTTGATGAGCATTTTCTTTAAATTTCTGAAATGCCTGTAATTCTCCTAATGTATCAATAGAAAAATAATTCGGTTCTCGCAAATACTCTTCTATCACAAAATAATATTGTGATAAAGCCGAAACTGAAATTTCTCCCAATACTCCATGTAATTTATTAAAACATTCTAATAGTTTATCAAAAGAAATATCAATCTTACTTTCGACAACAATTTTTAATAATTTAAAAA
>JAAWNF010000060.1 GCA_022798795.1 Bacilli bacterium | reverse complement strand
CTGAAGAGGCGCCCCTGCTAAGGGTGTAGGTCGGGTAACTGGCGCGAGAGTTCAAATCTCTCCTACTCCGCCATAAGAAATGAACCACTTTTAAGTGGTTTTTATTTTCTGTATTGCATTGACTTTTAGAGTTCTTTGCGTTATCATAGTGCTAATTTGGGAGGGGACATTATGGAAAAATATCAAACTCCAGTAATGAATCTAAACTTGGTGAGAACTTTTGTCATTGTAGGCCAGTCAAAAGATTTAAATGATGCAGCTCATAAATTAGAAATTGACAGAACCAATGTATCAAGACATATCGCTGCTTTAGAATCTATTTATGAAACAAAGTTACTGAATAATGATTCTAAAACATTTGAACTCACAGAAGATGGAAAAAAACTTTTTGATGATTATGAGAAAGCCTATAACTTAATGTTTGCAGCAGAAAAAAATTTCAGACAAGGAAAATCACTGAATACTGGAAGACTTACAATCGGTCTTTCTTCAGATGTTGACCCAAGTTTTGTGAATAGAAAGATTGAATTATTTAAAAAGAAGTATCCTAATGTAGTAATCAAAATATTAGTATTACCAACCAAAGACTTATATGATAAACTAGCGCAGTTTTATATGGATTTTATTATAGATACTCCAATCGAAAACGTTCAAAAAGTAAAGAATATTGAAATGAAAGAATTAGGAAAAGAACCATTTTGTATTGCTTATTCTAAAAATCTTTCTAATTTAAAAATAGAATCTATAAAAGATTTAGATAGTTTGCCATTAATTCTTCCAATTAGTGCGAAAAAAGAAAGAGTTGAATTTGACCAAATATTAGAAAAAGAAGAAATCAATAAAAATATATCATTAGAAGTAGATGATTATCATTTTGCTTTAGAATATGCCAAAAATGGACTTGGACTTTCTTTGCTTCCAAAACGTTGCGTTTCTGAAGACTTATTGACTTATGATATCGGACTTACAAAAACAATATCAGTTGCCTATATTGAAAAAAATCTTTGCCCTGCAGCCAAAAAATTGTTAGAAGAATTTCATTTTTTAAAATAATAAATTATTGATATAGAAAGAAAAAGCTATTGGAATAATGGCTTTTTTGCATTCCCGCAGAGTCGATTGTAAAATTGCATCACTTCATTTTTCATATAATGTGCTAATATAAAAAGCAATTTAGTGAGGTGATTTATATGGCAGTAGTAGAAATGCATTCTAGTTGGTTAGCAATCAATTCTGTAGTAGGATGTCCAAATGGTTGTGAATATTGTTTATTGCAAGCAACAGGACATAATAAATGCATTCCAAAGGCGGTTGTAACTCCAAAAGAAGCAGTTGAAGCGCTTTTAAAATTCCAATATTATGATGAATCAATACCTGTTTGTTTGCTTCCAAATACAGATGTTTTTGTAAACCTTCATAATATCAATTACTTATTTGAATTATTTAATGAAATAGAAAATCATCGAGTAAAAAATGAATTAATTATCATTACCAAATGTGCCATTCCAAATATTGTAATTGAAAAAGTATTGGATTTAAAAAGAAAAGGTATTAAAGTTATTTTCTATATTAGTTATTCTGGTCTTGGAAAAGAATATGAACCGAGCATTTCAGAACAAGCGTTATTGGATAATTTTAGAAAATTAGCAGAAAATGGGATTGACGTAATTCACTATTTTAGACCTTTTTTACCAGATAATTCAAGCCCTGAACAAATCACTAAAATATTAGATGAAGTAAGTCTATATACAGATGTATCTGTCACAACAGGATTTGCACTGATTGAAACATTTATTGATAAAATTGATTTTTGGAAGTCAATTAGAGCAAACCGAGAACAGTGTTTAAAAGCCAATTGTGTTTGGACAGATACAGCTTGGGATTACTTTCAAAATAATTACAACCATACACAACAAATATTTCAAACCAATACATGTGGACTTAACGCCAAATTAAATAGACCTTCTCCTCAATATTATGGAACACAGGAATGTTTAAATTATAATCATTGTAGTAAAGAACAACGTGAAAGATGTAGAAAACATCATATAGAAATCAATCAAGAATTAACAAAAGAAAAATGTTCTAGATTGTTAAAAAAACTTGGATTTGATATAGCAGAAGTAGAATTTGTATTTGATAAATATGGAAGTTTAGAACTAAAGAATATTGAGTTGAAAATTTGTGATGCTTCTTATTTATCTTATGTCTTAGGAGTGAAGGTTTATATAAAAACAAACAACATTGTTTCAAACACTTATAATTCTACATTAAATGGAGCTACTCCGCTTGTATTAAAGGTGGGAAGATAATATGATAGATTTCTTAGATAAGCATTTAGAAACTGCAATTGAATTGGTACATAATTTTGATAAAACAAAAGAAAAAAAGTGGGAAGCAAAAGATTATTTAAATGAACTTTATGTACAATTGGGTCATGTGTATAATGTCTTATATGGGGACCCATATGTAAATGAAAAGAATAGAAAAATTGATAATTTAGGAGATGAATTATCAGATGTATTACTACAGCTTATTAATTTGGCAGATATTTTAAATATTGATATGTACGAAATGAAAATGATGCAAGAAGAGGATTATCAAGATGTAAGTGGTCTTCCAATTCTTATGGGGCAATTATCTGAAATTATTATGGAAATGAGTAATTGTAGGTTTAAAAAAGAAAGAGTGGGATATCGTACTAGTCATGATTTTGCAAAAGAACGAATTTTTAAATTATTTATAATTACTTATAACATTGCTATGAAGCATGATTTAGATATGATAAAAGAATTTGGGGATATGGTAGAAGATGCCAATGGTTTTTTAAATCGATTTGAACCAAAAAAAGCAGAATATATAGATATCTATGATGAAAAAGAAAGATATCTTGGTTATTCAGAAAAAAAGAAAGCGCATGAGCTAGGACTTTTTCACAAAGTCATTGGTTGTTTAATATTAAGCAAAGATAAAATATATTTTCAGCTTAAAAATCCAAAACATAATGGCGTACATGAAAAAGAATATTTAGAAATTACAGCAGGAGGCCACTTAATGTCTGGGGAAACTTTAAAAGGTGGTGTACGTGAAATAGAAGAAGAAACGGGGTTAAACGTCTTATTTGAAGATCTTACTTTTTTAGAAAAAAGAATCTGTGATAAAAGAATAAAAGAGAATTATATTATAAAAGAATTTCAATATTTTTATTATTTAGACATCCATCATTTTTCACTATTAAATTTTAAAAATTATGACAAAGAAGAAATTGTTAGTTTTGTAGAATTAAAAATTAATGATGTTATTCGTTTATTAAATGGAAAAAGAAAAAGAATAAAAGGGAAGAAACTAAGAGAAGAAAAAGAAGTAGAAACTATAGTAACATTAGATGATTTTGACCCAGACTTCTTAGAAGAAGGGCTATATCATGTATTGCTATCTAAAATAAAAAGTAAAAGAGTAAATACAAAAAAGAAGTTAAGGGGATTGAAAGGCTCTATTAGGAAAGCAAGTATCATTAGGAGAAAAGACTTTATACGAAATGGACTTTGCATTTCTGTTATGGCAAGTGAAGAACAGGAAAATTATATTGTCAATGTAGCAATCGGTCATAAAGAGGGGTTATTAGAAAAAGTATTTCAAAATTATAATGCAGCAATGAAATATTTTGAATGCTTGATTAGCTATGTAGAAAATACAGCAGGAAGTGAAATTATTACAGATTGTTATGAAGAGAAACATGGGAAGTAATTTACATGTTTTTTTTCTGAATAAGAATACCTTTTAATCAGTAAAAAATAGAACCTCTAAAATGCCTCTAAAATGTCCTCATTTTGGGGCTTCCTATTAGCCTATAGACATGATACAATTGATATAAATAGAGTTTTTCTCAAAAGAAAACTTTATTTTTTTTATTAGTGAGTGCAAAAATGCATAAAAGTGTGCAAAATAACTTGACATTTTTAAGAAATAAGTTAAAATAAATGTCAATTAGTCAGGGGGAGAACTATGAAAATACTACTTTCAAAGGAATGCTTGAGTAAATATGAATTAAAAGAGATTATCAAAAATGTTCATCAATTATTTGATGAATATAATTCAAAAAAAATTTTAGTGAAATTTTATAGAGAAGAAGTTTTATCAGCACATATAAATAAAGAATTTGTGCATAATAAAAAAGTTTCTAATCCAGTTTTGACAGCGACTCTAAAAAGAGAACCTTTGATTATAGAAATTCAAAATTTTAATACTAAATTAAGAACTTTGAAAGCAAATTTTACAGAAGAAGAAAAAAAGATTTTTAAATATTGTATAGAGGAACGAAAGACGGAATGCGAATTGTGTGATTTATTACATAGCTCTGTGAAAACAGTACGTTGGATTAAGAAAAGTTGTTATGTGAAAACAGCACTTCGTTTTGGATTAATTGAATGATAAATTTATAAACAGTTGATGCTGTTTTTTTATTTGTCAAAAAAAGAAAGAGGAGTTTTATGAAATTATATATTAGAAAAAAGAAAATCAAATTTATAACTTATTTTGAAGAGAAATATAAAATAGAGTTTCAAACAATAGATGAGTATTTATCTTGGCTTTATAAAGATTTTGTAATTTTTGACAAAATGAAATATTATCAAATACTTGAAAAAGATATGATTACGTTTTTTAATATCAAGATGATTAAAACCAAAAGCGACAAAAAATTCATTATTAATTTTATATAATACGAAAAATGAGTAATATTTGGACCAAAAGTCAATGGAATGTTGATTTTTTTTAGAAAAGAGGTTAAAATAGTGTTAGATATTCAAGTTATTTTGTGTAAAGGGGATGATATTATGGTTAGTATTGATAGATTCTCAATTAAGGGGTTTAAAAATATACAAGCAATAGATTTAAGACTGGAAAAAATTACAAGTCTTTTGGCTCTTAATAATTATGGAAAATCAAATGTAATAAAAGCAATAGATTTTGGAATTGATTTTATTACAAAAAAAGATGATATTAGAGAAAATATGATGTGTTGGAGAAATGGGTTACCATATAATAAGCATGTTGAAAAGAAAAATTTTGAATTTGAAATTGAATTTTCAATAAAAATAGGAGAGACAATTCAGAAAGTTATTTATGGATATTCCTTTGACTGGACTTCTAAAAAAGGAAATGGTGAAATAGAAAAAGAATATTTGAGAGTAAAAACAACTCAAGAATCTTTAAAATATACACAGTATATAGAAAGAAATGGAAAAGAAGCTACTTATAAGTCTTCTGTTACTGGTTCTTGTGATAGAAAAATCAAAGTGGACACTCGAGAATTAGTAATCAATAAGTTGCTTGCTTATGATGACCTTTTTTATTTAGAATTAGTGAAAGCTATTAACAATATCAATATTTATATTGAAGAACATTTTGAGACATCCAGTCATTATAAATATAATCCTCTAGTTTTAAAGGATGATACAATGTCTGGCTTGTTAAGAGATGGAAATGTACCAAGAATTTTATCTTATATTAAAGAAAATTATCCAGAACGTTATGAATTAATTATAAATACTTACTTAGAATTATTTCCAAATATTGAAGGCATGAAAGTAGAGTCTTTTGAAATAGACCCAGATAAATTGTTTAAAGCTAAGATAAAAGAGGAAGCTCCTTTTAAGGTTTCTGATATACGATATAGTTTATATGTAAAAGATAAGAATTTAGAAAACGCAATTCCTTTTGATTTGATGTCAGATGGAGCAAAAAGAATTTTATTGATTTTCAGTTGTTTAACATTAGCAGAAATTAATGAATGTTCTTTTATTATGATAGAAGAACCAGAGAATTCTGTACATCCGCAATTATTACAACAATATTTAATTTCTTTGGATAGTTTTTTACAGCATGCCAAATTATTAATCACAAGTCATTCTCCATATTTGATGAATTATTTAAACCCAACAAATTTATATATTGGAATTCCAAATTGTAATGGATTAGCAAATTTTTGTAAAATAAAAGATACTGCAGTCAAAAAATTAATGAACACTTCTAATGAATTGGATATTTTAACAGGAGATTATTTGTTTGACTTAATGAATGGTACTGAAGAAGATATAGAAGTGTTATCCTCTTATGTCCAAAAATAAACAAGTAAAAAAATGTATTATACTATATGTAGAAGGTCAAACAGAAGTAGAGTTTTATAATAAAGTAAAGGAATATATGAAAACAAAACTTCCTAAAAAGAAGTTTGAAGTAGACCAATTTGAAGTTATTTGTACAAAAAGTATTAATCAATTTAAAAAGAAGTTGTTATTAAAATTTGAAAAAGAGATTATGTCTAAATATAATAAAAAAGATGAGGTAATTGTTGGACTGTGTTATGATAGTGATGGATATGAGTTTGGTTTTCATCCTGCGATAGATAGAAAAAAATTAGAAAAAGAATTAAATGAAAAAGGGGCAAGCAAAGTGATTCATTTGGTAGCTCATAAAACAATAGAAGATTGGATTATGCTTGATGAAAAAGGTGTTCTAAGATATTTAGGATTGCCATTAAATACAGCTATCAAAGGAAAAAATGGTCTGGAACAATTACAGCTGTTGTTTAAAAAAAAGAATCGTCCATATTTAAAGGGAACAAAAGTGGAAGGATTATTAGATGCATTGGATTTTAATTTAATTTGCTCAAAATTATGTTGTGAATTGTCACTATTATGTTGTGAAGTTGGAATTAAATGTTCAAAAGATATTATGAAATCATAGTATCTTTTTTTGTACTTAGAAAAGAGGAATTGATATGTA
>JAAWNF010000059.1 GCA_022798795.1 Bacilli bacterium | reverse complement strand
ATTTCATCTTATTTATATATATTTTAAAACTTTATAAATTTTATATAATTATAAAGTTTATTCAATTGTCTTGTAAAGATTTTGTAAATAATCATAAAAAATGGTATAATAGAGACTGTGAAATAAAGGAGGAGAATTATGCAGGGATTAACGCGTGATGAAGTTGAGCATGTAGCAGATTTAGCGAATCTTGTTTTAACGGAAGAAGAAAAACAAAAATTCTCTCGTCAATTAAGTGATATATTAGCAGATATTGATAAAATTGGCGCTGCACAAATAGAAGAAGAAAGTAAGATTTTAATTGCTCCAACAGAAAATCATGATTTGTATCATGATGATGAAACTGTAGAGAGTTTAAAGAAAGAGGATATAGAAAAGAATGCAAACAAAACAAGTGGAGATTATATTTCAGTACCAAAGGCTTTAGATGACTAATTATTTATCGTTATCTTTGGATGAAATTCATTCAAAACTAATCAATAAAGAAATCAAGCCACTTGATTTGGTATTAGAAGCATTCGATAAAATAGAAAAAAATAAAGACTTAAATGCATTTATAACTCTTAATAAAGAAAGTGCAATAGAAGAAGCAAAAAGATTGGAAGAACAAAAAATAGATGGTCTTTTATTTGGAATACCTATTGCAATAAAAGATAATATTGTTACTAAGAATTTAAAAACGACTTGTGCGTCTCGTATGTTAGAAAATTTTGAACCGATTTATGATGCTACTGTTATTGAAAAGATAAAAGCAAATCATATGATTATTATAGGAAAAACGAATATGGATGAATTTGCTATGGGTTCAACAGGAGAAACTAGTTATTTTGGGAATATTCTAAATCCTTGGGATTTGTCAAAAGTACCAGGAGGGAGTAGTAGTGGAAGCGCAGCAGCAGTGAGTGCTAGAATAACGCCGTTTGCATTGGGTTCTGATACAGGTGGAAGTATAAGGCAACCATCTAGTTTTTGCGGTGTTGTTGGAATGAAGCCTACTTATGGAAGAGTTTCTCGATATGGATTAATTGCATTTGCTTCTTCTTTAGACCATATTGGTCCGATTACAAGGAATGTATATGAAAATGCTTTATTATTAGAAGCGATTAGTGGAAAAGATAATAATGACTTAACATCTTCAAATTGTTCTGTTCCACATTATGTAGAATCTTTAAATCAAGAGATAAAAGGACTTAAAATTGGAGTTCCAAACTATTATATGAGTGAAACTATAAATGAAGAAGTTAGAAGTAAAATGAAAGAAATCATTGCATTGTTAGAGAATATGGGATGTAACATAGAATTTCTAGATATTGATTATTTAGAATGTGCGATTCCATTATATCAAGTAATAGCACTTGGAGAAGCTAGTAGTAATTTGGCTCGTTATGATGGAATTCGATTTGGACATGCTACAAATTCTTACCATTCTTTGGAAGAATTTTATAAAAAGACTCGTAGTGAAGGATTTGGCAATGAAGTAAAAAGAAGATTGATGATAGGCTCTTATGTACTGAGTGGTAAAAATGCCAACATCTATTATGAAAAAGCATTGAAAATCAGAGGTAAGATGGTAGATAGCTTTAAAGATGCATTCACCAAATATGATTTGTTAATTGGACCTACTAATACTGATGTTGCATATCCTCTTGGAACAAAGCAGGATGATGCTTTAAAAAGTTTTTATGATGATTTATTAACGATTCCTTTAAATATGGCAGGATTGCCAGCTTTGTCACTTCCTGTTGGATTTAATCATGACTATATGCCAATTGGAATGCAAATTATTGGAAATTATTTTCAAGAAGAAACAATTTATAAATTGGCATCTGCAGTAGAAAAGGCATTAAATCTAGATTTGGAGAGTGGTAAAAAATGTTAGTACCAACTATTGGCATAGAAATTCATGTGGAATTAAAGAGTAGAGCGAAAGTATTTTCAAAGGGAAAAAATGAATTTAGTACACATCCAAATACGAATGTTACTGTTCTTGACTTAGGGTACCCAGGTACACTTCCTCAATTAAATAAAGAAGTTGTTAATATGGGAATTGCTGCGTCTTTGGCTTTTCATGCCACAATTACTAGAGAAATGCATTTTGATAGAAAAAATTATTTTTATCCAGATCTTCCAAAAGGATATCAGATAACGCAACAAAAAACACCAATTGGAAGGAATGGATATATAGAAATAGAAAAAAATGGAATCAAAAAACAAATTCGAATTGAACGTTTACATATAGAAGAGGATACTTGTAAAAGTGTTCATACAGGACATGCAACTTTATTAAATTTCAATCGTGCTGGAGTACCATTAATAGAAATTGTAAGCGAACCTGATATTGAAAGTGCAGAAGAAGCAATTTTGTATGTTGAAAAGTTAAGAGAAATATTATTATATTTAGGTATTAGTGATGTAAAAATTGAAGAAGGAAGTATGCGTTGTGATGTCAATGTATCGTTACATGAAGAGGGACAACCACTTGGAACAAAAGTAGAAATTAAGAATATTGGTTCTATTAGCAATGTTGGTGTTGCTATTAATTATGAAATAAAAAGACAGACTGAGCTTTTGGAGAATCAGCAGAAAGTAATAGAAGAAACAAGGCGTTTTGATGATAAAACAATGACAACAATTGCCATGCGAACGAAGGAAACTGGAAATGATTATCGTTATTTTCCAGAACCAGATTTGCCTTATATTCATGTAGATGATGATTGGATGAAAGAGGTAGAGTCTAAAATGCCTATTATGCCAGAAGTTTTAAGAAAAATATATCAAGATTTGGGTGTTAATGAAAAAAATATTAGTGCGATTGTAAGTAACAAAAAAATGTGTGATTTTTTTGAAACTATGAGAAAAAATATGAATCCTGTTATTTTATCTAATTTATTAACTGGAGATATTATTAGCTTTATGAATAAAAATGCTTTAGAATTTAAGGATATTAAATTAGATGAAACAAATTTGAAATCTTTTATAGAAGCATACGAAAAGAATGAGATTTCTTCAAAGCAGGGAAAAGAGATTTTACCAATATTAATCACTGAAGGCGGAGATTATGAAGCACTTGTGAAAAAACTTGGGATGAAGCAGATTAGTGATACGAGCTCTTTATTAGAACTTATTTCTCAGGTTATAGATGAAAATCCAGAATCAATATCTGACTTTAAAGCTGGGAAAGATAGGGCTGTAAAATATTTGATGGGACAAATTATGAAAGCTTCTAAAGGACAAGCTAATCCAGCTTTGGTGAATAAATTATTAATAGAAGTTTTAGAAAAATTATAATTTGCGAGAAAAAAAGAAATATAGTATAATGAGAATATAAATGGGGTGATAAAATGGCAGCTATTTTAAAATTTTTAAAACGCCATATTATAGCAGTAATTGTGATTATAATTTTATTCATTATTAGTATTGCACTTTTTATTTTAGTGCGTCAAATGCTAGGTTCGGGAAATGAAGGTACCATCTATGGAAATCGATTGGATGGAATTGAAAAAGTAGGACTTAAAGAAGCAACATTGGAGAAGATTGCAACTGAAATGAAAAAAAATGAGTATGTTAAAAAAGTAACACATCGTATTGAAGGAAAAACCATTAATTTTACAGTTGATGTAGCACCAGGAACCAGTGTTGAAAATTCTAAAAAAGTAGTAGAACCAATGTTAACCATTTTAACAGAGCAAGAAAGAGCTTTTTACGACATTCAAATTTTTATAACATGCAAGGAACAAGCAGATAGTGAAGGATATCCAATGAATGGGTATAAACATAGGACTAGTTCTGAATTTGTATGGTAGGAGCTAGGTGGAGGATTTTATGAAAAAAAAGAATATTGTCATTATAAGTGTTCTGATTGTTTTGGCGATTTCCATCTTTGGAATAGGATATTATGCTTTAAATAGACCTGATAAAGATACTACTTTAACGATATTAGAAAATCGTTGGATAGAGAGTAATAAAAACAATTTGATTGATTTATCTATTGTGAATCAAGTTCCAGTATTAAATTATAATGGAAGTGGATTAATATTTGATTTTTTGAATTCTTTGGAAAAAGATACTGGTCTTTCTTTTAATAAAGTGTCAATTACAGCAACAGATACACCAAAAACTGAATATGCTATCATGGCAACAAATCAGTTAATGAAAAATGATTTATTGTTCTATGAAGATTGTTATGCGATTCTTACAAAAGAAGGAGTAAAATATAATCGTTTATCTGATATTAAAGGAATTACACTAGGAGTATTAGATTCTGATTTGGAAAATGTGAATAAGTATTTACAAGGGAGTGTTATTACTTTAAAAACGTATGACAAAGTAGAGGATTTGATTGCTTCAATAGGAACAGATACAGAGGCAATTACATTACCAAAAACAACTTATTTAGAGACAATTATAAAAGAAGATTTTACAATCGCTTACAATATTACTGAATATCCGATTTATTATGTCTTAAGATTAGGAAAAACAGAACGTTTAAATACCATTTTAAAGAAATATTATAAAAAATGGTACAATGAGAATTATGAATCATCATATAATACTTATTTGTCTTCAACATATTTTAATTTTAAAGATATTGATGACAAAGAAAAAGCAAAATTTAAAGGAAAACGGTATGTGTATGGTTTTGTAAATGATGCTCCATATGATATTATGGTGGGTTCAAAGTTACGAGGTTATAACAGTAGTTTTTTAAAGGAGTTATCTCTTTTAGCGGATATTGAAATATCATTTCAAGAATATCATAGTATTTCAAGTATGATAAAAGACTTTAATGCAAACAAAATTGATTTGATGTTTGATAACTATGAACCAATGAAATATAGTTTAGATGTTATGAATACTGTATCTACTTATGATGAGAAAATTGTTATAATATCTCATAATAGTGAACCATTAACAATTAATTCTTTGGCTTCTTTAGAAAGTCAAAAGGTAATGACTATAAAGAATACTGTTACATCTTATTATTTAAAAGCAAGTAATGTAAAAGTCGAAGAATATGATTCACTTGATAAATTAATTAAAAATGTTAAAAAGAATAGTATAATCGCACTTGATTATGAGAATTATAAATATTATAAAGATAGTAAATTAAAAAAATATAAAATTGATTATATGGAATCTTTAGTAGATGATTATAGTTTTGTTATTCGTGATATTAAAGATAATAAAGTTTTTGGAGAATTATTTAATTTTTATTTATCGTTTGTTAATGAAAAGACTGTTTTGACAAATAGTTTTTATAATCTATCGAAAGAAGATAAATCGTCTATTAATGGAAATCGATTAGTCATCTTATTTTCCACTTTGGTTATCTTTATAATTGCGATTATTGGATATTTAAAATTGGTAAGAGGAAAAACAAGAAATAAGAAGATTTCCAAAGAAGATAAATTACGGTATATCGATTCTTTAACATCTTTAAAAAATAGAGTGTATCTGAATGATAACATAGAAAAATGGGATAGTTCAGAAGTATATCCACAAGCTATTATTATTGTCGATTTAAATAATATTGCTTATATAAATGATAATTATGGACATCAAGAAGGCGATAATGTTATAAAAGAAGCTGCAAATATTTTAATTCGTGGCCAAATAGAAAATAGTGATATTATTAGAACAAATGGAAATGAATTTTTAATTTATTTGGTAGGTTATGATGAAAAGCAAGTTGTTGCTTATAACCGAAAATTGAATAAAGAATTGAAAGAGCTTTCTCATGGATTTGGTGCAGCCAGTGGTTATAGTATGATTAATGATGCTATTAAGACGATTGATGATGCAGTGAATGAAGCAACATTAGATATGCGTAATAATAAAGAAGAGCTTAATAATTAGGAGGTTCCAATGAGACAGATAAAATCTCTCTTAAAAAGTTTATATCAGGTTATCATGAAACCAGAAATGAGAGTTTTACCAGGCAATTTGGCCTTCTTTTTTGTACTATCTATTGTACCAATTATTACATTAATTGGTTTTATCGCTTCTTATTTTTCTATTTCTATTGATTCTTTAGTCGATTTTCTACTATCAACTCTTCCAAAAGAAGTTACTAAAGTATTACTTCCATTTATTGAAGGAAAAGGAATTGATGGAAATATTATATTTTATATGATTACAGGATTTGTTGTGGCATCAAATGGTGCCCATTCTCTCATATTGACGTCTAATATTCTTTATGAAATACCACATTCTGAATTTTTAAAAAGAAGAATAAAAGCTTTATTTTTAACGATTCTTATGGTTAGCTTATTTTTCTTTGTGGTTGTATTTTTGGCATTTGGAAATATTATTGTAAAATTTATTTTAGAGTTAGAATTTATGGAACAAGTTAGTAAGTCTGTTTATTATTTGTTTGTATTTTTAAAATGGCCAATTGCATTTTTTTGCATCTTCTTTTTAGTGAAAATGATTTATACAATGGCGCCAGATGAGCGCATTCCAAGTTGTTATGTAAATAAAGGAGCTGTTTTTACAACATTAGCTTGGTCACTTGTTACAGCGATTTATTCATATTATGTTGCTCACTTTTCAAATTATGATATTTTTTATGGAAGCTTATCTGGTATTGTTGTGTTAATGATGTGGATATATATTCTCTCTTATATTTTAGTGGTAGGAATTGCAATTAATACAGAGAGATATAAAAGAGATATGAATAAAACTTTATAATTCGTGCAGAATATAAATGGATACATATTTTTACTAATATGTACCATTACAGACTACATAGTAATAGTTATCGTAAAATACTATGGGAAGAGTGTTATTCACTCTTTTTTTTGTTAGGAATTTGTACTTCATATATAGAATAATACTATTGAGGTGGAATATTATCTACTTGACAATAGTATAAATTAACTATTATAATGTAGATAGTAAATCTTCCAAAGAATAGGAGG
>JAAWNF010000058.1 GCA_022798795.1 Bacilli bacterium | reverse complement strand
AGTTATATAGCGCAAATTACTGAACTTCAAGAACAAATAATCCAAGATTTAGGATATGACTGCAAAGTTTATAATTTAGTAACAGCAGGGAAAACGGATATCAAAAGAATTTATCACATCATAAAAGAAATAGACCCAAAAGTATCTATTTTAAAAGCACTTTATTATGGTAGAATAACAAAAAAAATGGTGCAATATATGGATTTTATTGATAATTATATGAGAGAAAATATTGGATTTGAGATAGAAAAAGATAGTTTTTTAAATTTAAAAGAAGAAATGTTACTAGAATTTTCAAAAGTAAAAAGTTGCTATCAATTAAAAAAAGTATATTTGAAATATAAAAAAAAGTTTGAACGAATTCCAATTAAAAAGCCAGAAAGACCATTAAAAATTGGTATCATTGGAGAACTTTATACCATTATGGAACCTTATTCTAATTATGAATTAGAACGTACATTAGCTTCTATGAACTTTGAAATAAAGAGATTTACCAATGTGACATATTTATTATTTGAAAAGCATAAAAAGACCAAACAATATTTAAAGGATGCTTCTGACTATATCACTTATAAAATGGGAGCAGATGCCATAGATAATATTGCAAGAGCAAAAGAACTATGTCTCCAAGGATATGATGGCATTATTCATATTAAATCTTCTTTTTGTACACCAGAAATTAGTGCGATGCCTATTATATCAAAAGTATGTAATGATTATAACGTACCTCTTTTATTTTTTAGTTTTGATACAGGAACATCTGAAGTTGGAATGAAAACCAGATTGGAAGCATTTTATGATATGTTAGAAATGAGGAGATAAAAATTGAAAAAGGGTTATTTAGGAATTGATATTGGCTCTATTTCTACAAAAGGAGTAATATTAGATGAACAAAATAAAATTATAAACTCTCTTTATATATGGACGGAAGGAAATCCGATAAAAGCGGTAAAAACCTTATTACATCAAATGAAAAATAGTATGAGTTCTGATATAGAAATTTATGGAATTGGGACAACTGGGAGTGCTAGAAAACTGATTGGTCTTATGGTAGATGCAAATGTTGTGAAAAATGAAATTACTGCTCATGCGATTGGAACAACTCATTTTTATCCAGATGTTAGGACAATTTTAGAAATTGGAGGACAAGACTCCAAAATGATTGTATTAAAAGATGGTTTAATAGAAGATTATGCAATGAATACTCTTTGTGCAGCTGGAACAGGCTCTTTTTTATCCAGTCAAGCAAAGCGATTAGGGGTTGAAATAGAAGATTTTGGGACGCTTGCATTGAAATCTAAAAACCCTGTTAAAATAGCGGCACGTTGTACAGTCTTTGCAGAATCAGATTTAATACATAAAGCACAAGTTGGCTATAAAAAAGAAGATATTATAGCAGGTCTTTGTAAAAGTGTTGTACTAAATTATTTAAACAATGTTGGAAAAGGAAAAAAAATAATGCCACCAATTGTATTTCAAGGGGGCGTTAGCAAAAATAAAGGAGTAGAGAAATACTTTAAAGAAGTTTTAAAAGAAGATATTATTGTAGATACGAATAGTCATTTAATGGGTGCAATTGGAATCGCCATTCTTTCTCATAAATACGAAGATGGGAAAAAGAGAACTTTAGATGTAGCTGATATTGCTTTTGAAACGCAAGGAAGAGAATGTGAAAAATGTTCTAACCATTGTGAAATATTAAGAATCTATAAAGATTCTAAATTTATTGAATCATGGGGGAGCAAATGTGGAAAAGTATCTTAAAGAAAGTTGACAAGATTTCAATAATAGTGTATAAATTAGTATTGACATAAAGGAAGTGAATTATGGGAAAAAAACTAGTGATTGTCGAATCACCACATAAAGCAACGACAATTAAAGCATATCTTGGAGATGACTATGAAGTTGTTTCTAGTAAAGGACATGTTAGGGATTTATCTACCAAAGGGAAATATGGTTTTGGTGTAGACATTGAAGACCATTTTAAACCAGATTATGTAGCAATTAAAGGGAAGAAAAAACTAATAGATGAATTAAAAAAAGAAGTGAAAGATTCTGATTTCGTTTATCTTGCAAGCGATCCAGACCGTGAAGGAGAAGCAATTGCGTGGCATTTATATGATGCGCTTGGATTAGATTCTAAAAAGTATGACCGAATTGTATTTAATGAAATTACAAAAAATGCGATTTTAGAATCTTTTAAAAATGCAAGAAAAATAGACCAGGATTTGGTAAATAGTCAAGAGACAAGAAGAATTTTAGACCGTATTATAGGATTTCGTTTAAGCAAATTAATTCAGTCAAAAACAGATGGTAGTAGTGCAGGAAGAGTACAGAGTGTAGCTTTAAAATTAGTTGTAGATAAAGAAAGAGAAATTGAAGCATTTAAGGCAGAGGAATATTGGACGATTGATGCGATTTTTAAAGAATTTGATGCAGAATTATTTGCTTATCAAAAAAAAGATATTGAAATTAAGAATGAAGAAGAAGCAGATAAAATATTATCTTCGTTAGATGAAGAATTTAAAATTGAGAGTGTTGAGAAAAAAGCCAAAAGCAAACCATCAAAAGTTCCATTTATCACAAGTACTTTACAACAAGATGCTTCCTCAAAACTAGGGATGACTTCTAAAAAAACAATGAGTATTGCTCAAAAATTATATGAAGGAATCAAATTAGAAGATGAAACAGTTGGTTTAATTAGTTATATGCGTACTGATTCAACACGTTTATCAGATGAATTTGTAAAAGAAACAATGGGATATATTAATGGAACCTATGGAAAAGAATATGTCGGACACGCAAAACAAGGAAAGAAAAAGGAAAATGTACAAGATGCCCATGAAGCAATTCGTCCAACAAGTATTAATAGGACTCCAGAAAGTGTAAGACCATATTTAACTCCAGATGAATATAAATTATATCGATTAATTTACTGTCGGGCTTTAGCGTCTATTATGGCAGATGCGAGAACTGATAATACAACAGTAATTTTAAATAATCATGAGTACCAGTTTAAAGCATCTGGACAAGTGATTACGTTTGATGGGTATCTAAAAGTTTATGGTGATTATGAAGATACCAAAGATAAATCGCTTCCAGAACTAAAAACAAACGAAATCATTATTTCAGAAGAAATCAAGAAAGAGCAACATTTTACAAAACCACCAGCAAGATATACAGAAGCCAAATTAATTAAAGAAATGGAAGAACTAGGGATTGGTAGACCTAGTACTTATGCAACTACAATGGAGACATTAAAAACAAGAGGATATGTGAATGTTGTAGAAAAAAAATTTATACCAACAGATATTGGTTTTGAAATTACAGATAAATTGCAAGATTATTTTTCTCATTTAATCAATGTAGAATATACAGCGAATATGGAAAAAGATTTGGACCAAATTGCAGATGGAGATATTGTGTGGTATGAAACTTTGGAAGACTTTTACAAAGAATTTGAGCCTAGTGTAAAACATGCCTTTGATGCAATGCCAAAAAAAGAAGCAGAAGAAACAGGGGAAGCTTGTCCAGAATGTGGTCATCCGCTGGTTATTAGAAAAGGAAAGTATGGAAGTTTTGTAGCTTGTAGTAATTTTCCAGAATGTAAATATATTAAAGCAGAGCCAAAAGCGGTAGTCGAAATAGTAGACTGCCCAAACTGTGAAGGGAAAATAATAGAAAGGAAAACCAAAAAAGGAAAAGTATTCTATGGATGCAACAATTATCCAAAATGTAAAACCGCATATTGGGATAAACCAATTGGGAAAGAATGTCCAGAATGTAAAAGTATGTTAGTGGAAAAAAATAAAAAGATAAAATGCAGTAGTTGCGATTATGTGGAAGAGTAAGTAATTACTCTTTTACGCTTTTTAACACTTTTATCATAAAAAAACAAAAAAAATCTTGACATCTATGCATAAAAAATGATACATTATCATAATGTCTTTCTAAGGGGCAGCTTGTTAGGAGGAATGAATATGTCAAGACAATATGGAAAAACAATTGTTGTTCATGATGATACATTGATTGGAAAATTTCTGACTGACGGCTATGAAAACTGTACTTTTGTATTTCAAAATTGTACATTTCTTAATTTTGAATTTTATTCTAGAAGAAATTCAGTAGAATTTTCTGGTGGCAATAGATTTTGCGAAAAGGTAAAACTAGATGCTGCAAAAGTAATAATGAAAGAATTTATTGGAACAGAAAATTTAGAATCTCTTTCTATTGATGGTGGATATTTCAGAATGCCAGAAGGGATGAATATGAGAGCATCAGGAGATATTTATATCGCCTCTGATATTCAGTCATTGAAAGGAAATAGGATAGAAAGTTTATCTGCTTTAACACTTCAATCATCTATAGGAACAACTGTTTATAGAAATTGTGCTTTTGTAGGAAGATATGGAGTTAAAATATCTACTTTAAAAGGAAATCTTAGAATTGAACATAGTGAAATAGAAGTCACAGATTCTAAGGTAAGAACATTTGAAGAAGAACATTTAAATGGAATCTATCTTTCTTGTTATGGAATAGGAACTCGGATGCATTTACTTGGAAATGTTATTAAAACCGATGTTTTAGAAGTGATACATCCAAATTATATGGTAGTAGAAAATACAGAACTATCTAAAGCAGGAGACTATGGGAGATTTTTATCGAGAAATCAAGAAAAAAATGGTCAAATAATGAGTCATAATTATATAGATGAGCAAACCATATTAGACCAATTTTATGAACAAATAGAAGTAGAAAAAGGAAATAAATCAAAGATTTTAGAATTGATTGGTATTGCGTTTAAAAAGTCAGCTTAGGTATTGACGAATAGAAAATTTAACGTTATACTAAAAATATAATTATTGTTTAGAGGAGTAGATAGATATTTTTTCTAAAAGAGAGAATGGATATTGGTGAAACCATTTGAAAAAATTCTTTTGAAGACACTAAATGTAAGATAATCGTATCATCTGCGTTAAAGATAAGAGATTGTATAATACAATAAAGTAAGGTGGTACCACGGGTAAAAAGCTCGTCCTTAAGATATTTTCTTAGGGACGTTTTTTAATACCAAAAAGGAGGAGGAATATGATGAAACAATATAAGAATAACGAATTTAGAATGAAAGATGTAGGAAAAACAGTAACATTACATGGATGGATTCATAAAAAAAGAAATTTAGGAGGACTGTTATTTTTAGATTTGAGAGACCGCGGTGGTGTAATCCAGGCGTTGGTAAGGCCAGAACAGGGCTGCTATCGCATTGCAGAAACTTTAAAAAACGAATATGTTGTAGCACTTACTGGAGTAATAACAGAACGTGAAAGTAAAAACCCAAATATGGAGACAGGAGATATTGAATTAGAAGTTACAAATATTGAGGTTTTAAATATTGCAAATGACTTACCATTTGAAATTAGTGATACAACAACAGCACTAGAAGATACTAGGCTTAAATATCGCTATTTGGATATAAGGAGAAATACAATCAAAGAAAAACTTATTATTCGTCATAAAATTATGGCAGCAACTAGAGAATTTTTAGATGGGGAAGATTTTGTAGAAGTAGAAACTCCAGTTCTTTGTAAATCCACTCCAGAAGGTGCAAGGGACTATTTGGTACCTTCTAGAGTGAACAATGGAAAATTTTATGCACTTCCACAATCTCCACAATTATTTAAACAATTATTAATGGTTGGAGGAATGGAACGATACTTTCAAATTGCCAAATGTTTTAGAGATGAAGATTTAAGAGCAGATAGACAACCAGAATTTACACAAATTGACTTAGAAATGAGTTTTGTAGACGAGAATGATGTCATGGATTTAGCAGAACGTCTTATTGCACATATGTTTAAGAAAGTAAAAGGAATTGATATTGAATTACCACTTTTAAAAATGGAATATGATGAGGCGATTGAAAAGTATGGAAGTGATAAACCAGATTTGCGCTTTGATATGGAAATTGAAGACCTTACTTCTATATTTAAAAATACAGAGTTTGCCGTTTTTAAATCTGTAATAGAAGAAGGAGGTATCATTAACGCAATTGTTGCTAAAAATGCAGCAGATAAATATTCTAGAAAGAATATAGATACTCTTACAGAGTTTGTAAAAACATATGGTGCAACAGGACTTGCCTATTTAAAATTTGTAGATAATGAACTTTCAGGTAGTATCATTAAGGTTCTTTCCACAGAAGAATTAGTTGATGTAAAACAAAAATTAAAGTTAGAAAATAATGACTTAGTATTTATAGTTGCGAATAAGAAAAGTATTGTAAAAACAAGTTTAGGAGCGTTGCGTGTGAAGCTTGGAAAAGAATTAGAACTTATCAATCCTGATGATTATAAACTCCTTTGGGTAGTCAACTTTCCAGTATTTGAATATAGTGAAGAAGAAAATCGATATATGGCTTGTCATCATCCTTTTACAGCCCCTCATGATAGCGATGTAGATAGGTTAATGACAAACCCAAGAGTTTGTAAAGCAAAAGCGTATGATATTGTTATTAATGGATATGAAGCAGGAGGAGGAAGCATTCGTATTCATAATGCAGAAATACAGAAAAAAATGTTTGAAGCATTAGGATTTACTTTAGAATCAGCCAAAGAAAAATTTGGATTTTTCATAGATGCATTTCAGTATGGAACTCCACCACATGGAGGACTTGCATTTGGTTTAGATAGACTTACAATGTTACTTTCTAAAACAGAAAATATTAGAGATGTGATTGCTTTCCCTAAAACAGCAAGTGCTTCAGATTTAATGAGTGAAGCACCAAATGTAGTAGAGGAAAAACAACTAAAAGAATTAGGAATAAAAATAGAAAAGTAGAAAAAATAAAATTTCTACTTTTTTGCTAGAATTTCCTATTTTTTCATGTTATACTGAAATTGTAGTAGTGAGAGGGTGGATTGGTTATAATAAATTAGACAGAAAAAATAAGGACATGATAAAATAAAAATAGAAAGAAGGAAAATCATGTCAGAAAGAAGAGAGAGAAGAAATT
>JAAWNF010000057.1 GCA_022798795.1 Bacilli bacterium | reverse complement strand
TTTATATTTTTTATTATGTAATAATCTAACTATGTTATAGATTATGTGATTATATTTTGAATTATAAAATTCAAAATTATATGTATAATCATTACTATAAAGACGCCCCATAAGCTAAAACCGAATGCGATTCTAAAACCATCCATAACTGTTATTTTTTTTTCTTCCTTTTCTATTTTAAATCTGCAATTTTGGAACATTTCACTAAAGAATGTGCAATCCTTTTGACATGTTCTTTTTTTTTCGTCTGTAGAAATGAAAGGACAAAACTTTTCATTCATAATAAATCATACTCCTTTTTATTTTTTTGGATAAGGTTCCTTTTTATCTGTTAAACCTACTATATAATCAATTGATGTTTCATATAGGTATGATAATTTTACTAATAAATCAATAGGTATTAGTCTTTTATTTAATTCATACATACTATAATGTTGTTGTGATATTCCTAAAAATTCAGCTATTTGTATTTGTGATTTATCTTTTCTTTCTCTTAATTCTTTTAATCTCTTTATTTTCATATTTCTTCTTCCCTTATTTATATTTTCTCATACATACAAAAATATGTATTGACATCACATACGTTCGTATGTTAATATATTTTTAGATACATATATATGTATGTGTCTATGAAAAAGAAAGGAAAGGTAAAAAATGCCAAAAGAGGAAATAATTAAATTTATAGAAAAAAAGCAACTGGAATTGAAAATAAAGTGTGCAGAGGGTTCAGAACCTTGCGGATTACTTGGTTCATTTGATGCTTTATTAGATATTGCAATTGATGAATTAAAAAAGGAGAGTGTTAAAAAATGAAAGATGAAATTGTAATGAATGGTTGTATATTGTATGCTGATTTGATGAATATGACAAATCAAACAACTGGAGAAGTATCGCAAATGACAAAAGTCGTATACACAGTTGATATTGAAAACACAGATAAGCATAGTGGAGTAGGTATGTTAGAATGCTATTTGCAAGGCAATAAATTAAAAATTTTAGAGCCATTTACAAAACAAGTTGAAATTAGTGGTAAAAAGTATTTGCAAGTATATCCACTTGTATTTGAAACAAGATTTATCAAAAATGGTCAAAAATTATATATTAAGAAAATCAATAATGTAGATATTTAATATGTATTTGATTTTTTATCAAAAACAAAATGGTCAAACAATATTTAGAATAGTTTTTTCTAATCCTATTTTAAAAAAAGTGGGTGATCATACATCAATGGGTTGGTATGTGTTAGATACACAAGTTTTTGATAAGAATAAGTTTTACACTTATGAAACGTATAGAGAAATTTGTGATAAAAAAATGGACAAGTTTTTTAAAAATGAAAAAAGAAAAAATAAAATAAAGAAATTCTTTCAAAGAATGGAAGAAATATTGAAATGAAAGGAGAATTTGAATGACAGAATTAGAACTTTTAAAACATATATCAGAGGTTTTAGATTTAATATTGCTTGTTCAAGTTTTCCTTTTTTTAAAAACGATTTTTGGAATTGTAGCAGGGTTTATTAATGGTTTCTTAGATTAAAAATAGCGCGCCATTGCTCCTAAAAAAAATATAGAAATTATTGAACATAAACTATTACTTTTTTAGAGTAATACCTTTCTTATCTCTTTATCTATCTTGGGTAATGGCGCAAAAAATAAAAAGGGGGTTTTCTAAGATGCCACAATTACTAGAAGTGGGAACAACTGCAGCATCTGCATTTGACTTTAGTACAATTGATTTAAGTCAAGTAGTACCAACAGTCACAGCAGCAATTGCAGTAGCGATTCCAATCTCTTTGAGTGTTTCTTTGATTAAAAAAGGCGCTCGCATGGTTATTTCTTGGGTTAAAGGAGCATAGCCAAAGAGAACTGTATAGAGGTAAAGAGGAAAATTGGAATAAATGCGTAGCTTTTATGCCGAGAAAACTCTTTACTTCTAGAAGTTCAAATAATGTTGTGGAACGAAACAAAATAAAATGCAATTTTCTTTTGTTTTGACTAAGCTAGACGCTTTTAGTCGATGAAAATTTTGCTAGGCTTTTTTAAAAGCCGAAAGAGGGTAGAAGAATGAAAAGACGATATAAAGTAGTAACAAATTGTAGAGGTTTACCAGATGAGGATTTGTGTGGTACCTTTCTTTCTATTTTATGCTTAGCAACTTCAAAACTTTGGGGAAAATTTGAAGTTGTAAGAATAGAAAGGGTGGACTTTTATGAGTAAAAAAGTTTTATTTGGTTTACTATTTTTCTTTTCATTCTTTTTCTTTTTTGGGAATGTAAAAGCTGATACGATTCTTGATTATACATCGTTATTTGATAAGCTTAAAGAAAGTGATTATGAATACAACTACGGTGGCATTAATCTTGGAAGTGCTGAGTCTAAAATGAAAGAAGTAGCTCAAGTTTTAAGGAATAATAATGTTAATTTTATTATAGTAGTTTATGCTAATAATAGCCGTTCTGCTATTCAAGAATTTGCTGTTTATGAATTATCAAAATCTAATATTGAAGTTTCTTTATCTTTGGATACTTCTAAAAGTTCATCATTTGAATTTCCGACGAACGACCTTTTTACTTGTGCAAAAGTTGTATATGGTAAAGAAGCTAATTCACATTGGGACGATTTTATTAATTATATTAATGAACATCATCACATTCCTGTGACTGAATATGTCCCAAATGGAAATAAAAGTATTATTCCAGGATGGGCAATATTTGAACCAGCAAAATTAACAATTTCTAATTCTGTTGATACAAGTAATAAAATTTCGAATTATGGCTGGGTTATTTGGGATACCAATATAAGTATAAAATTATCTTCTTTAAAAAATTGTGACGGTTTAAAAGTTGGTAATTCAGTTTATAGACAAGGAGCTATATTGCCAAGTTATATGAGTTTGTCAGATTATGGGAAAACTTATTATAGTTTTACAGAGAATATAAATACATTAGGAAAATCACAAGTAAGATTTAGGTTTAATATTCCAAAAAATAAAATGTTTAGTTTTGAATTAAATTATTCTATTACTTATCCAATTGGCTATGATAGTGCTCCTTATTTGGAAGTTGTTTCTAGTAATAGGAAAACTATATTACCACTTGATAACAAACAAACTGATTTAACTCAGACTGTCTATTTTAATACACAAATAAATAGTTTTTCTTCTAATATCGAAGAAGTAAATCTTGTTGCTGATTTTGAGTGGCTTTCAGATAAAAATGAAAATGTTTTAATTCATTTTGATAGTGAATATCCATTTACTTATGAATACGTAACAGAAATTCCTTATGTAGAAGTTGATTGGACAGGTAATTATGGAATAATGTTACTTCCAAAGCTTTCTACTAATATTGAGCATTATTATGATATTTATTCAGATGTTTTTTTTAAAGGTAATTATTTAACTATGAAGATTTTTCCAGATGATAATACAAATATAAATGCTTTAGAAGAACATATTTTCAAAAATTATAATGACTTTTATGGTGGTTATAAATATTATTTTCATTCAAATTATAATAAATATAAAATGTTTTTTGTAAATCAATATTATCAAGACGAACCATATCCAACAGTTTTGAAATATGATAGTCGATATTTTGTACATTCTATTTGTTCTGATGAACATACTTGTGAGACTATAACGAATCCGAATGATGTTAATGATAATGTAAATGTAAAACCGCCAGATCCGTTTTTATCAAATGATCATAATAATGGCAATGAAATAATAGATAAAATTTTAGGTTTCATTTATGATAAACTTCCTATAATTAAACAGATACCTGATGTTTGGGGTGTATTTTTAGAAGGAATTAAGAATCCACAACCACCACATTGGGTTGTTGATTTATCAGGAATTGGCTTTGATGTTCAAGTTGAAATGGATTTCACGATATTTGATCAATATAGAGAAACAATATTTTTTATTATAAGGCTTTCAGCTACATATGTTACTTTTAAAAAAATATTAGATATATTGCTTAATTATTTTAGCGATTAGTGAGGTGTTAAAAAATGGGTAGTTTAGTTAAAGTTACTTTAGGTATTGGAGTTTTAATTGCTTTATTTGCTATAGTTCCTTTCACAATATCTATACCTGCAGATATTTTAGCTTTTTTTACAGGAAATTCAGTACGAGATTTCTTCAGTTCTTTATATTATTTTTTACCTATAGATTATCTTTTTGCCTGCATAGTATTAGTTTATACAGTTAAATATGGTGGTTTATTTATCAAAATGATTACATGGATATATAATCGTATATTTTAGTAGTAGGTGTAGTATGAATTTAATTTCAATATTTAATGGACTTATGAAAGCATTTTTTCAGTTATTGAAATCTTTACTTTCATTATGTATTCCAATTTCTTTGATATTTTTAGCTTGGATTTTAATAGTAGTATTCTTTTATTTTTATTATAGATTTATAAAGAAAATAAAGCCGAAACCATTTGATAGTAAGCCGTCTCCTTTTCCTGGAATGTGGAAGAATCTAGTTTTACTATTTCCAAAACGTTTGGCATTGGACATACTGGAACGTGATAGGAATGAGTTTCAAGAACATGGAATCCACGTTGTAGTAGGAGCACAAGGAGAAGGAAAATCTATAACAGTAGTGTATTTGCTTAGAAAATGGCAAGCACGTTATTCAGGTTTAAAAATATATACGAATAATTTTGAATATGATAGGCAAAACGGAAATATTGAAACTTGGCAAGATATAATTAGTTATAAAAATGGTAAAAAAGGCGTAGTGAACGTATTAGATGAAATGCAAACTTGGTTTCCGAGTAGTAAGGATAAGTCTACAGTACCACCTGAACTTTTAGGAGAGATATGTCAGCAGAGAAAACAGAGAAAAGCCATGTTAGGTACTGTTCAAGTGTTTACACGCTTAGCAAAGCCATTTCGTGAGCAAACAAGGTATATATATGTTCCTAGAACTTTTCTAGGCTGCTTAACTATTGTTCGAGTAACAAAAGCTAAATATTACGATCCTGTAAAAGATAAGTTTTATAAGTATTGTGGTTTTTTCTTATTTGCTCACACAAAAGAGCTTCGTAACGCATATGACACATATAAAATCATAGAGAAGTATAAAGACGCTAATTTCGTGCCATATTCAACGATATTGGACGGTTCCTCCTCCGAGGTTCCGTCAGTGACGGACACGGAGGGAACCGACAATGCGTGAATGGAATGGTAAAAAGCATTATTCTAAAAAAGAAAATCAGCAATTAGGTTATGATATTCGAAGTTATAATGCAGAGAAAAAACAAGAAATAAAAAAAGGGTTGACGGGCGAGTGCGATTATGATATAATCGCGCGCGCGTTACTTGATAGTAGTCTCATATTTCCAACTCCTAAAGAAAATTACACTCACAAAATAATTAAATGTGGGAATTATTATCAAGTTTATGACTATAATAAGACAGTTGTTAAAAAAAAATCTAATATTGATAAAATAAAATATGAAAATAACTCAAAAAAAAGAATAGGGGAGCAAAAGAAAAAAATAAAAGTAAAATATTTAGACATAAATTATGAATACTTTTATTTATTTAAAAAGTTGATGTTATTACATGATGATAATTTTTTACATTTTAGCCATTTTAAATTTTGTAAATTTAACAATAAAGCTCCACCTGAGTGGTTACACATGAATGAATATGTAGTTTTTAAAGCAGAACCATCAAAAGAAAAAGAAATATTGTTAAAAAATATTATTCGTTCAAAGGTAGAATTGCAGAGATTAACAAAGTGCAATGAATCGATTTTTAAAACGTTTATAACTCTTACAATAGCTGAAAATTTGACTGATATAAATGAAGCGAATAAAAAATTTGATATTTGGCGAACAAAAGCCCAATCAGTATTAAAGAAAAATAAAAAAGAACTTTCTTATGTATGCGTTCCAGAATACCAAAAGCGTGGCGCAGTACATTATCATCTTCTTACGAATTTAGATTATGAAAGTTCTGAGTTAATTATACCACAAGTAGAATTTACAGAAAAGCAAATGAAAGAAATGACACAAGAACAAAGAGATAAATGTAAAGATGTAAAATATTGGACTTATGGATATTCAAGAGTTGATAATTTAACAGATATTCATGATGTAGTAGGGTATATATCAAAGTATATGACGAAAAATGTAGATAATAGGCTTTGGGGGAAACGACGTTATCTAGCTAGTCACAATTTGAAAAAACCGTCTACCCTATTCGTTGATTTTAAAGAAGATAGGGGATTTGAATATTTGTTAGAAATAAATGCAAATTATGATTTAAAATTTGAAAGTATGTACGCGAATCCACTTGGAGAGATTACAAATTTCCGAGAATATAAAAAGAAAGAAGTGATATAGATGTATAAATTATGTTTATATAATCGTGATTTAAATAAATTTTTTGTTGAGATAATAGATAGTCCATATTTGCTTAAAAAACGTTTAAATAAAATTAAAAAATCAAAAAAACTAGAATATTCATACTGTACGAGGTTATATTAATCATGTATTTAGAAATAAAAGAATTTAATATTGTTATAGATGTTTCAAAAATATTATATTTCAAAAAAGATGAAAATATACTTTTTATTGCTTTTAATTTTTATGATATAGATAATAATTTTGTAAAACTTAGATTTGATTTTATTGAAACTTGTGAATATTATTATAGAAAGATTAAAGAATTATTGAAAGCAACTTAACTTTCTATAATGTATATTATGTTAACTTCTTTAAGGGAGAAATAAAATATCTAAATACTAGATTATTTGTACTCCGATATTTTATTTATTTTGCTTTTTTTAATATTTATAAGCATTAACATAAGAATAATTATTCCTATAATTATAATTATGTCTGTTGATTTATCATTTATTATACTTTTAGTTAAGCTTAAAATAGCTAAAAACAAAGCAATAATATTAATTGGCGCATTTAGATAATAATTTTTATAATTATTTATTAGGTTATCTAAAAAAATGACAGTTTCATAAGTGATTAGTATTTTGTCTTCTTTTACTACTGCTACATTTTTGTTTTTTAAAAATTCCTTTATCTCATTTAAAATTTCTGTTGAAATATTGCATTTGTCAATTATCATTTCGTCTGTAAATTCTTTTTGAAGATTATAATAGTATTCGTTTGTAATATAATAAAATATTTTATAAAATTTT
>JAAWNF010000056.1 GCA_022798795.1 Bacilli bacterium | reverse complement strand
AAATTTGAAATTTATAAAAAATGTGTTAAAATAAATACTATTTGAAACAGATTTTGATTACTCAGAAAGAAAAAAAGGAAATGCATATTTTTTTTGAGAATAATAAAAAAATTTAAAAATTCCAATCATTGGTCAATAAAAAGGGGAGAAAAATATGGGAGTAGTATTAAAACAACATAATCTGGAAGCTTATGAAAAAGTAGTAAAAGGATTGAAAGTAAAAAATAAAGTAGCCGTTGTAGAACCACCTGGAACTGGGAAGAGTTTTGTCGCTTTAAAATGGATAGAAGAGTATAAACAAAAACAAACATTGCTATTGGTTCCTTCCTATTCTATTATTTTGCAATATGAAGAACATATGAAAGCATGTGGGTATGAACGAAAAGATTTTCATAACTTAGAAATCATGACATATTCAACCTTAATGTCACAAGTAAAAAATGGAGTAACACCAGAAGTAGAACATATTATTTTAGATGAATTTCATCGCTGTGGGGCTCCAGAATGGAGAAAAGGTGTCAATGGCTTATTAGAAAAAAATAAAGATGCAAAAGTATTAGGACTATCAGCAACTCCTATTCGTTATTTGGACAATCAAAGAGATATGTCAGATGAACTGTTTGACGGGAATGTTGTATTTCGCATGGACCTAACAGAAGCAGTAGCGCGTGGTATTTTAAAATTCCCTCTTTATGTTACTGGAATTTATAATTTAGATAGTGATATAAAACGATATGAAAAGAAAATAGGAGAAGTAACAGATGCTTCCTTAAAGAAAGTATTAACAGAAAAGTTGAAACTTGCTAGAAGAAACTTGGCATGCGCTACAAAATTAGAAGATATATTTTTCAAACATATGAAAACGAAAGATGGAAAAATAATTTTATTTTGCAAAGATAAAATTCATATGGAGCAAATGATAGCAGAAGCAAGTAAGTGGTTTTCAAAAGTAAATTCAGAAATCGATATTTATTCTATTCATTTTGAGAAAAAGGATAATGAGGAAAAATTACTGGAATTTTATAACTCTAATAATTCTCATTTAAAACTATTATTTTGTATTGATATGTTAAATGAAGGATTTCATGCTCCTAAAATAGATGGAATTGTGATGTTAAGACCAACAATTTCCCCCAATTTATTTATTCAACAATTGGGTAGAGGACTAGCGCTAGATAATCAAGAAATAATCATTTATGATATTGTCAATAATGTAAGAGCAAGTATGGATATCAAAGACTTCTTAAAAGCAGTTCAAAAGAAACGTGAACAATTAATCAAAGAAAATAAAATAGAGGAATCGAAAACAATAGAAAGTTTTGAAATCCTAGAAGAAGTTAGAGAATTATTTGACACATTGAATGATATAGAGCACATGTTACAAACGCATACGAGCATAGAACATAAAGTAGAATTGATAGAAGAATTTTATCAGGAAAATGGGAGACTCCCATTTCAAAGAGAAACATATGGTGGAATCGCAATAGGACTTTTTTTAACTTGCATAAAGCGTGGAACTACTAACATATCCAATGCATTATTAGAGAGATTAACTGCATTAGGATTTGAAAACAAAATAGAAGATAAACAAGCTAAGAGAGAAGAACTGATAAAATTAACAGAAGAATTTTATCAAATAAATGGAAGATTACCAAAAGCAAAAGAAAAATACAAAGGAGAAATGCTTGGACAATTTTTAATTCGTATAAAAATTCAGAAAATAGTGATTACTGAAAATCAAATGAAGCGACTCATAAATATTGGTTTTGAACCAAAAACAAAAGATAAAGAAGCAGAAAAAGAAAAAAAAGTAACACTGGTAGAAGAATTTTACCAAATAAACGGAAGGCTCCCGAAATATGCAGAGGTTTATAAAGACGAATCAATTGGAAAATTTTTGAATAATGTAAGAAGAAAAGTAACAAAGATATCTGATGATTTGTTGAAACGACTACTAGCAATTGGATTTATACCAGAAACAAAAAACAGTGAAGAAGAAAAAGAACGAAAAGTAAAATTAATAGAAGAATTTTATGAGGAATATGGAAGACTTCCAAAATATGCAGACAATTACAAAGAAGAATTAATAGGGCAATTTTTAAACCGAATAAAAATAGGGAATGTACAAATTACAAAAATGCAGATGAAACGATTAATGACAATTGGATTTATACCAGAAGCAAAAAATAAAGAAGAAGAAAAAGAGCGAAAAATAAAATTAATAGAAGAATTTTATAAAGAAAATGGAAGACTTCCAAAAAGCTCAGAAACATATAAAAATGAAGCAATTGGCATATTTTTAAAAAGCATCAGAGTGGGGGATACTGGTGTATCAGAAGACCAAGCAAGTAGACTCGCTGCCTTAGGTTTTTTAGGTCCTATAAAAGATAGGCAATCAGAAAGAAAAGTCAAAAAAATAGAACGATTTTATCAAGAAAGAGGAAGACTACCATTACCTGGAGAAAGCTTATATAAAGAAAAAATAAAAACAGGAGACATTTTATTATCCATTCAAATTGGAGAAATTAGAATCACAGAAAGCCAATTTGTGCGCTTACAAAAGATAGGAGTTGTTTTAAATAAAGAACAAGTTACATTTTTTGAAAAAGCACCTGTTTATGTAAAAAAGTAAACAATGGAAACAATAAAATAGTTGAATACATAGTTGACAAATGAAAAAAAAGTGATACAATGAATTCATAAATGTTTTGATTAGGACATGACATTTTAGATTATCTTTAATAGCGAACTTGGAATGGTGAGAGCCAAGTAAAGAAACTGATATGTTACTACCTATGAACTGAACCTGAAAAGGAAGTCCGGCAAAAACCGTTATTCAAATTGAGTACAAATAAGGATGGTACCGCGAAAAATCGCTCCTAAGCATATTGCTAGGAGTTTTTTTAAAGGAGGCGCTATATGAATTATATTCCTATCAAAGAATACAATTTAAAAATATTACGTGCTTTAGCACTTCAAAAACCTTTAATAGAAAGAGAACAGTTTTACTTATCAGCAAAAGATAACATTGTAAAATCCCTTTCTAAAATAAAAATTATGACTTTATCTAGAATGATTTTTGAAGAAACAGAACCTTATTTGCAAGAATTAGAATGTTACGTTTTAGGAGAACAGTTAGCCAACTATATAGGTCCTATTACAACAGATTATTTAGATGCCATCTTAGATATTTTTCCAGTATCTTCTATTTGGCACTTGGCAATGAATGCTAAATTTTTACTCATTAAAGAAAAAGCTAGAACGAAATTAAATAGTCTATTAGATCAATATGGTTATGAAATAAAAGAAGAAGACAGAAAAGAAAAGAGGAAAGAAAATGAAAGAAATAAAAAATGATGAAAGATTAAACAAATTAAACCACAGTTGTGCCCATCTTTTAGCACAAGCAGTAAAACACTTATATCCAGAAGCAAAATTTTGGGTTGGCCCTGTAATTGAAGAGGGATTTTACTATGACATTGATTTGGGAGATGAAGCCATCAAAGAAGAAGATTTGCCTAGAATTGAAAAAGAAATGAAAAAAATCGCCAAAGATGGAAAAAGAATTGTAAGACATGAAATTTCTAAAAAAGAAGCAGAAGAAATGTTTCATGGAGACCCTTATAAAATGGATTTAATTTCAAGAATGGAAGATGGAACCATTAGTTGCTATACACAAGGGGACTTTACAGACCTTTGTAGAGGGCCTCATGTTGATACCGTAAAAGAATTAAAACATTTTAAACTATTAAAATTTAGTGGAGCTTACTTTAAAGGCGATTCCAAAAATAAAATGCTTCAAAGAATTTATGGAGTATGCTTTGATAATGAAGAAGACTTACAAGAACACTTGAATATGTTAGAAGAAGCCAAACTAAGAGACCACAGAAAAATAGGAAAAGATTTAGAACTTTTTATGACAGATGATTTGGTAGGTAGAGGATTGCCTATGTTTTTACCAAATGGATATATTATTTGGCAAGAGTTAGAAAACTATATCAAAGAAAAAGAAAGAAAATTAGGATATTTACATGTTATGACACCATGTGTTGGGAATGTAGAACTTTATAAAACATCAGGACATTGGGACCATTATAAAGAAAATATGTTCCCTGCAATGGAAGTAGAGGGAGAAGCATTTGTTTTAAGACCAATGAACTGCCCTCATCACATGATGATTTATGCAAATAAGCTTCATTCATATAGAGATTTGCCAATTCGAATTGGAGAAATTGCTCATGACTTTCGTTATGAAGCAAGTGGAGCTTTGAAAGGGATTGAAAGAGGAAGACATTTTTGTCAAAATGATGCTCATCTATTTGTAACACCAGAACAAATGAAGCAAGAATTTAAAAATGTGGTAGATTTGATTTTTGACGTATATAAGGATTTTGGGATTACAGATTATAGATGTGTATTATCATTGAGAGACCCAGAAGATAAAGAAAAATATCATCAAGATGACCAAATGTGGGAAAAAGCAGAAAATGGATTACGAGAAGTATTGAAAGACCTTGGAATCGAATTTACAGAAGAAATTGGAGAAGCAGCTTTTTACGGACCAAAATTAGATGTTAATGTAAAACCAGCTGTTGGAAATGAATACACTTTGTCAACTTGTCAATTAGATTTTTGTTTACCAGCTAAATTTGACTTAAAATATATTGATAAAGATGGAGTGAAAAAAACACCAATAGTTCTTCATAGAGCTATATTAGGCTCTTTAGACAGATTTATGGCTTATATTATAGAAGAAACAAAAGGAGTCTTGCCTCTTTGGCTAGCACCTACTGGAGTTAATATTGTACCAGTTAATAATGAATATCATTTGGCTTATGCAGAAGAAATCAAAAAATATTTAGAAAAGGATAATATTCGTGTTTCTCTTGATAGTAGAGAAGAAAAGTTAAGTTATAAAATGAGAGAAAGTCAAACAAAGAAAATTCCATATACTCTGATTTTAGGAGATAAAGAAAAAGAAGAAGGTCTTGTTAGTTATAGATTGCATGGGACAAATGAAACAAAGACCTTATCAAAAGAAGAATTTGTAAATTTAATAAAAGAACAAATTCAGAATAAAAATTAACAGGAGCATCCTGTTTTTTTTGTCATACTTTTTTTCACTCTTCATATATTGTAATAGAGTTACTAGAGGAGGAACAAAATGATTAATAAAAAGAGTTTGTGGTTTTTAACGTTATTTAGTTTAATATTAGTACTTAGTGTTTATTACATTACCATGCCATCTGAATTATTGATTACAAAAAATAAAAGTAATAAAGAAGTGACACAGGTAAATAAGACAACTGACCAAGAAGCTTCTGTAGAAATAGAAGAAAGTGAAATTTTAACCGCTTTAAGAGTAGAAGCAGATGAACAGATGAAGCAAGATATGGAAGATTTACAAATTGTTCTTACAAGTGTAGAATCAACAAGTGACCAAAAAAATGAAGCTTATGAAAAGTTACAATTATTAAATATGACTAGAGGAGAAGAAGAAAAACTAGAAAAGAAAATTGAAACAAAATTCAAATTAAAATCGTTTGTAAAAATAGATGGAGACCAAATTAGGGTGGTTGCTTCTAGTGACAAACATGATACAGCGTTAGCGAATGACATTATGAGAAGTATTCAAGAAGAATATAAAACAAAAAAATATATTTCTGTAAAATTCCAAAAATAGTTTTGGAATTTTTCTCTTCTCACCAAAAAGGACTTTCAGCATAGAATAATATAGGGAATGATAAACCACCTTTGAAAGTGAGGAGAAGATGAAAAACAATATCTTATCAAAAAGAGAAAAAGAAGTTTTTGAATTACTAATTCGTAATTATGATACTTCAGAAATCGCCTCCATGTTAAAAATTAGTGAGAAAACAGTTCGTAACCATATTTCTAATGTGATGCAAAAGCTAGCTGTAAAAGGAAGAGCAAATGCTGTTGTCGAACTACTCAAACTTGGCGAAATTTCATTATAAAATTGCATTCTTTTGCAATTTTTTTCATACTATTAGGTAGAGGTGGAAATATGTTAAAAAAATTAACAATTCGAAAATTTTTAGTGTCTGCAGCAGCTTTAATGGCATTATTTCTAATTTACTTAATACCCAAAGATAATACTTACAGCTTAAAAGATAAAACCAAAACAGAATTAGAATATGTAGATAAAGAAATTGCAACAGAGACAATTTATCTTTATGATAGAAATGGTCTTTTAGCACGCACTAAAGTGGCAGTTGCAAAAAATCCAGAAACAGTTGAGACAAAAGCCAAAGAATTATTGGAAGTTTTGGTCAAAGATGGTGCAGGAGAAAGTAAGATTCCAAATGGTTTTAAAGCGGTTATTCCTACAGATACAAAGATTCTTAGCTTAAATTATACAGATGGTCTTTTAAAAGTTAATTTTTCCAAAGAATTATTAGAAGATGTAAAAAAAGAAGAAGAAGAAAAAATTATTGAATCAATTGTTTATACAGTGACTAGTATAGAAGAAGTAGAAAAAGTAATTATCTATATGGAGGGGGACATTTTAAATTATCTTCCAAAATCCAAAATTACGCTTCCTCCAACTTTAGACCGTAATTTTGGAATCAATAAAGAATACGATATTAACAGTAGCAAAGAAGTAACAGGAGTAACCATTTATTATATCAACCAATATAAAGATAACACTTATTATGTTCCTGTTACAAAATATACAAATGATAATAGAGAAAAAATAGATATTATTATTGATGAACTTGCTTCAGCACCATTATATCATAGCAATTTAATGAGCTTTTTAAATCAAAATGTTAAATTATTAGAGGCAGAACAAGCTGACCATCAATTGAGTCTAGAATTTAATTCTTATATTTTTAATGATATTGATGAAAAAAATATATTAGAAGAAGTAATCTATACAATTTGTTTATCGATTGGAGACAATTATGATGTAGAAGAAGTATCATTTACTGTAGGACATGAAGAAATTTATAAAAGTGTCATAAAAACTATTGAATAAAAAATATATTTGTTGTATAATTTATTTGTTCGTTTGAACAAATGTGTCTCAGTAGCTCAGCTGGATAGAGCAACGCCCTTCTAAGGCGTGGGTCGGGGGTTCGAATCTCTCCTGGGACACCATAGGGAAATTAGTCGAACTATTTCGACTTTCAAATATAAAGGTTAATTTCGGTTAATCTTTTTTGTTTGTATTGAAAGGAGTTTGATTAGTTATGCAAATAGTAAAAGAAAAATTAGAAATTGATGAGGTGCTAAAAAAGAAAATTAATAACATTCTTAAATTTAATAATATTAAAGCAAAGCTAGAAAATGGAGGTATTATTAGTTTAACAAACACTAATATTGCTTATATAGAGCCTCACAAACTTGAAATAAATGAAATTACTTATCTTTTCTTTAATGAGTGTGAAGATGTTTATATTAATAATTTAAACAGGTCTATTCCTTTGAAAGAATTAGAAGGCTTTATCAAGTGTACATTTTAAATACAAATTGAATACGAAAAAAAGCGAAATTCAACCGATTTAGTTTATTGTAATTTAAAGTATAGGTAGTAAAATATGGTAAAATGTTTAAATTCTTGAAAAGGAGGAAATGAATATTGAATAAGAAGAATGCAGCAATCTATTGTCGTGTCAGCACAGAGGATCAAGC
>JAAWNF010000055.1 GCA_022798795.1 Bacilli bacterium | reverse complement strand
AATACACGAAAATTTTAAAAAAATGCCTATTTTCGTGATTTTAGTAGTGGTATAATATTTTTATAAATTTAGTATTGACAAAACTTAGATAGTCAATTTCTCTCAAAGATTAGATTATTAGGTGCAAAACTATATAAATGATGTTATAATTGATTTAGAAATTAGCCTGTATGCGAATTTCCAAATGTGGTCTACTCACGCACCAGATTTGATTGATACTCGAACTTTTAATTCGAGAGTAATAAATATTAACTAGAAGTACCGTCTAGTTTTTTTGTTATTTGAGAATGGGAGTGATGAATATGGATGTTGTTGAGGAATTAGAGCTTGATAAGGAAGTCTTAAAAAGAATTGAAATGATATATAAATTTACTGGTGTTAAGGATATTATTAAACAAGTAAGTATGAACAATTATGTTGTGATAATCATTTATATATGGAAAAAGTTGTATTCCTTAAATACTAAATGGCGTCAATTTAGTAAACATATTTGTATAAAACGAATCAATATACGTGCGAAATTAAGTGTTAGTGTATAAATGTGTTATGCTTTTTATATTATTACTGATGATTTCTTTTGGACAAAAGAGTTGTGGAATGCTCTTTCTTAGAACAACAGTAGGAAATACATTTGAACTCTGGAAAAGGGTTTGAATTTAAGCGTAAAATCGACTTTCTAAAAAGAAGTTGATTTTTGATTGGATGAAAATAAGTACTATGGAGACCATTATAAATAGTGGTACTCTTAAACATTTGAAGCACTAATAAGTGTAATTTTATAATAGGATATAATAAAAAATATACTCAAAAAGAAAGTTTGTAGTATAATAAAATCATAAAGGAGTGAGAAAATGCTTAAAGTAAAAGATTTAAAAAAGAAATTTATAAGGTATAATTCAAAAAAGCAAAAAGAAGAATTTTATGCAGATAATGGCATTTCATTTGAAGCAAAAGAAGGAGAAATCATAGGAGTATTAGGACCAAATGGAGCTGGAAAGACCACATTACTTCGAATGATAGCTGGAATTCTAGAACCAACTTCTGGAACAATTGAATTTGATGGGTTAAATTATTCTAAGAATGAGATTGAAATAAAAAAGAATATTGCGTATTTATCAGGCAATACTAAAATTTATAATACATTATCTACTTATGAACTTTTAAAAATGTGTGCTGAAATTTATGAGGTAAAGAAAGAAAATATCGACAGTAGAATAAAAGAAATTGCAAAAACATTAAACATGGAAAGCTTTCTTTATAACAGAATTGCAAATCTTTCAACAGGACAAACACAAAGAGTCAATATTGCACGTTGCTTAATACATGACCCTAAATATTATATTTTAGATGAAGCGACAAGTGGTTTGGATATTATTTCTAGTCAAGTAATTCTTGATTTCATGAAAGAAGAAAAGAAAAAAGGAAAAATCATTCTTTATTCTACACATTATATGGAAGAGGCCGAAAATATATGTGACTATGTGATTATGATAAACAAAGGTGTTATTATAAAAGAGGGAACACCAGAAAAAATAAGAAAAGAAACAAAGACGACAAACTTAAGAGATGCATTCTTTGCTTTAATAGGAGGGAAAAGTAATGAAGAATAATTTATGGAATATGCTAAAAAAAGAAATTAGAGAAATGTTTCGAGATAAAAAGTCATTATCCATGATGTTAATTATTCCAGTTATGATTCCTCTATTAGTAATTGGAATGTCAGCGCTATTTGAATCTCAAATGAATAAGCCAGTAGAGCAATATAACAAAATTGGATTTTCTTATGAATTATCAGAGGTTGAAAAAGAGATTGCGAAAGAATTACAAATAGATGTATTCATAATAGAAGAAAAAAATTTAGAACAAGCATATAAAGAAAAAACAATTGATTTATATGTAACCAAAGAGGGAAGTAACTATGTTATTCATGGAGATGATAACGAAACAACGAGTTATGCTGCTTCCTTGACCGATAGTTTTTTTGCTTCATATAAAGAATACTTACAAGAAAAATATTTACAAGAAAATAATATGAAAGCGGAAGATGTTATTGCTATTATTACAGTAGAAAAAGACATCAAAGAAGTAGAAAATTTTTACGCTAACTACATTATTAATTATGCTTTTTTATTTATTATCATGGCTATTACAGTATCAGCAACATATCCTGCAACTGATGCAACAGCAGGAGAAAAAGAAAGAGGAACATTAGAAACATTACTTACGTTTCCAATTCGAAGTAAAGACATTATCATTGGTAAATTCTTAAGTGTGAGTTTATCTTCTATGATTACTGGTGCAATTAGTTTACTATTAACAATTGTTTCTTTAATGGTTGCTAACAATATGTTTCAAATATACAAAGGAATCAATTTAATGCTATCTTTAGAAAGTACCTTATTTGCCTGTTTTGTTATTATTGCATATTCTCTCTTAATTAGTGGATTATGTATCGCAATAGCAAGTCGTTCTAAATCTTTTAAAGAGGCACAAAGTGCTTTAACTCCACTTACTTTTATTTCTTTTTTTCCAGGAATGATAGCATTTATGATTAACGTTGAATCTTCAACTATATTGGCGCTTGTACCATTTTTAAATTTCACTCTTTTATTTACAGACATTACAGCAGGAACCATTAATTATTTGCACATTTTATTAATGTTTTTCTCAACAATTGCAATTATTACTATTGTTCTTGGAGTTATTATCAAACAATATAAATCAGAGCAAGTCCTTTTTTCTAATTAAAAAAGCTTGCTTTTTTTGACAAAAATCATGAAATTTTTTATTTCTTTTTTTGCCATTAACTGCTATACTTAAAATAGAAGGTGAGAGAGTGAAGAAAAAAATAATTTTATTCATCTTGATTTTACTAGTATTGGGAGTGAGCATCCCACTTTTATATCAGACTTTTATGAGAAAGGAAAAAGAGCAGGAAGAAAAAACGAATCAGCCGAACGTGAAAGAAGAAAAGCCAAAACCAAAATTAAAAATTGTAAATGAAGATTCAAAATCAAGACCATATGCTATCATGATTAATAATAATCAAGCTGCGTGGAAAAATCATTCTGGAATAAATGATGCATATTTAGTTTATGAAATTATAACAGAAGGTGGAATTACTAGAATGATGGCACTTTTTAAAGATAAAGATACAGAACGAATTGGTTCAGTTCGAAGTGCTAGACATTATTTTTTGGATTACGCGTTAGAGAATGATGCCATTTATATCCATTTTGGTTGGAGTCCAAAAGCCCAATCTGATATTTCAAACTTAGGAATAAATAACATTAATGGAATTTATGATAATAGTTTTTGGAGAGATAGAACATTAGGTGTTGCTTATGAGCATACTGCTTTTACTAGTATAGCGTTAGTAAAAGCTCTAGCAGAAAAAAGAAATTACACAAGAGATACCAATAAAGAGTTGCTATTTAATTACAGTGTAGAAGAATTAAATAACAATTTGAAAGAAGATGCAATAATTGCCAATACTGTAGTGATTCCTTATTCGAAAGCACATACAACAAGTTATCAATATAATGCAGAGACAAAACGCTATATGCGATATATGAACGATTGGGCTCATACAGATGGAATCACGAAAGAACAATATTCAACAAAAAATATTATCATTCAAAAGGTAGAAAATTATTCAATGGACTCTTATGGAAGACAGGATTTGAAAACTATTGGAAGTGGAAGTGGATATTTTGTAACAAATGGTTATGCTGTTCCAATATCTTGGTCAAAGGAAAATCGAAGCAGCCAAACAAAATATACCTATTTAGATGGAACTGAAATCAGTCTTAATGACGGAAATACGTTTATTCAAATTGAACCTATTAGTATGACACCAACTTTTTTAGAATAGTGAAAACTATTCTTTTTTACACTTTATTGTTAAAGTTATGGAAAGAGCATACTATTTTTTTCAGATTTATGATATACTATAATAGTTCGAGGTGAAATTCATAATGAAAGAACTTGATAGAGAATATAATAAAATTGTATATCATATCTTAGTAAATGAAGAATTTAATAAAATAAAATCTATAGAGCATCATGGGGTAACTAGATACGACCATTCATTAAAAGTATCTTATTATTCTTATAAGATTGCGAAATTTCTACACTTAGATTATAGAGATGTTGCACGTGGTGGATTATTGCATGACTTTTTTTTAAGTAATGAAGAAAGAACTTCTAAGGAACGTTTTCTATCTACTTTTATACATCCTAAAAGAGCAGTTGAAAAATCCTTAGAAAACTTTGAGTTAACGGAAAAAGAAATTGATATGATACGTACCCATATGTTTCCAATTAATATAGCTATTCCAAAATATGCGGAAAGTTGGGTTGTCAGTTTTGTAGATAAAGGTGTTGCAATGATAGAGTTTGAAAAGAAATTTCAAGTTCGGTTGGCTTATCTATTTAATGTTTATTTTTTATTGTTACTAAATCATATGAGATAGAATTCTATCTTTTTTTTTATTTTAAAACATGTTATAATAAAAATATGTCTCCGTAGCTCAGCTGGATAGAGCGACCCCCTCCTAAGGGGTAGGCCGAAGGTTCAAATCCTTTCGGGGACACCAGAGTGTTAATAAAAGTCTTGAAAGTTTTAGATTTTAAGACTTTTTTTTGCTTTTTAACATAATTATAGTCTAATGTATGTGTTGAAATTCTTAATGATAGTATTAACTATCTTCAATTTTATTAGAAATATACAAAAGGAAGAACAAATGAATGTAATGTCATACAAGATGAAAAGATTTATTCAAAGAAATAATAATTGTGATTCAAATTATTACATGCTATTAAATCGATTCAATCATTTTTTGTATGCAATCATTTAATTTTTAATATATCATTAAAATTACAATTAACGTAACCAAAAGCTACAAAGTAGTGTATAATAGAAATAGAAGATAGCAGAGCATATCTTAAATATGTAAGGAAAGGATAAAAAATGGAAGTAAGTTTTAAAATAGCAACCATAGATGATGTGGAAGCAATTATTAGGTTATGCAATGAATGTTTTCATGAAAACACGAATATAGAGTATGCAAAAAAAGTATTTTTAGAAACAGAGCCAGATGAAAATCAAGTTTATTTGATAGGAGTAGTAAATGGGGAAGTAATTGCTCATAGTAAAATAACAATTATACCTACAATTTACGAAGACATGAATACTTATTCAATTTTAAATCATGTTTGTGTAAAACCAGAATATCGAAGACATAACATTGCGACTCAAATGTTGATTGAATGTGAACGTATTTCAAAAGAGAAGGGTTGTGTTGCAATGGAACTTTGGTCAAAAAATTTTAGACAACCTGCACATGCTTGCTACAAAAATTATGGATTTATAGTAAATGATGCAGCATTTTTTTCAAAAACAATAAGTTAGGAGTAAAAATATGAAAATTAGTAACGTTTATATCGGTGGCTGGTTTCAAAGAACGATGCTACAATTATCAGAAATATATGATTTTTTAAGAGATTGTAAATCTCAGTTAGATTTAGACCCAGAAAAATTATTGGAATATCGAAAAAATTTAGCAATTGGAAAAATAGATTATGGGGTTTCTGGAGAAGAATATATTGAATTTACAACAGCAGTTAATATAAAAGTAAAAATTTTTGAGGATGGGCTTATCATTTTAAATAATGAAAAAGTAAGTGAAGATACTTTATTTGCAGACATTGAACATGTAACAGATTATTATGAAAATCAGTTATCACCTGCATTTAGCTATCTGTTTAGTTTAGGAGCTCCTGTTCCAAAAGAATTGGCAAACATTGAGACTGTGTATCCTTATTTTGTAATTTGTGATAATGCTTCAAAAGAAGAAATTTCAGATTTATTATCTAGAACTGAAAAACAAAAGTATTTTGAATTTGTAAATGATAAATATGATGTGATTAGAGGAGATAAATATTATTTCATTAATAATAAAAAACAGTCTTTTGATAATATAGAAAGATATATAGAAGAACAAGTATTTATTAGAGAATTTAAAGGCCAATTACACCGTTATTTAAATATGCACCGAATCATTTGGGAAAAAATAGATGCCGTAAAAGAAAATGCGAATGTAAAAGGGTCAGAAATTATTAAATTTACAACAAAATTAGAGGGTTATGCAAAAACAATTAATTTAATTGATGGAAGAATTGACCAAATGAGTACTTATATAGCAACAAGAGAAAAAATAGCCAAGAGTGATGCTGAATTAGCGGAATTTCTAGCCATTTCAGGGTATCGTTATGAAACATTGCGTGATACTTTAAATTATATAAAATATTTATGGACAATGACTAGAAATTATGTTTCTTCTGCACAAAAACTATTTGAAGGGATTAAACAAGATGTTACCAATAAATCAGTAGATAGTTTAACGATCGTAACTTCAATGAGTGCAGGAGCAGCAATTATAGGACTCTTAACTGAAACAGCCCCTGATTTTACTATTTTCGGAGTACTATATTTCTTTATTTTAGCAATATTAGGTTGGTTTTCTACTAGGGTATTGGGTGCAATTTCAAAGAGAAGAAAATATGAAGTGTCAGATATTGAATATGACAAAAATATTAAATAAAGAGTATTGGCTCTTTTTTTGTGCAATATTGTTGTAGATTGTTTCTTGAATTCCTGTGAAAAATTGTGTATGATAAATATAACAGGGAGGAATCAGTATGATTACACAAAATAATTTAGAAAAAATAAAAAGACATGTTAAAGAAAAAAGAATTTTAACTATGGAAGCATTAAAAGAATTTGGTTTTCATATTGGTGAAATTGCATATCTAATAGAAACAGGAAGATTAATAGAGAAAAAAGATGGAAGCTATCATTATGTAGGAGCAAATCCGTCAGAAATGTCAGAGGACGTTAAGTTTGAAGGAGTTCCGTCAAATAGTTTTGAGTCTGAGGTCTTATTATCCATACTATTAGCAGAAAAAGAACGTATTGAAATTAATACAAGTAATTCAGAATGGAAACTTTTAGAAGAAAAGAGTAATTTGTTAGAACGTGAAAAAGGAATTGTAATTTTAAAGGCAATGCCTGAAGAGAGAAGACATAAAATATATCGATTTGCAAAAGGAATTCCTTGCTTAAATGTTTTTCCTATTGATAAAGGTTTAGAAAAGAAAAGAATTGTATTAAAATCTTATGAAGAAAATCCAGTAAATATCAAAAAATTAATGGAGAGTGGAGATTGTGCATATCGGGGAAGAAATTTTTATCAATCAATTCAATGTTATTTAGAAGTTTTAACGCATTTAAGAAAGCCAACTCCTTATTTATATGGAAAATTGGGTCTTTCATATATGAAAATAGGGCAAATAAAAAAAGCGATTGACTATTTGAGGGTAGCAGATTCCATGTATCGTGCCAAAGGAAAAAACACCTGTTTTTCGGATTTGATTGAAGAATTGAAAAGCAAAAAAAGAAACAATGGAGATAGAAAATATTCAGTTCCGTTTGAAGAAACAGAATTTCGGAATGATATGAATGAATACTATGGGTTAGATGCAATCGAAGAAATGGCAGCATTTGTATCTAGTGGAAAATCGATAGAAGAAGTAGCAATCAAATTCTCGTTAAATGAGGAGCAATTGACTCTACTGATGCTTTTGTTTGCTAAAAATTGCTACGCAAATAGTGATTTTCGATTGGGAGATAAATATTTGAAACAAGCAGAAAAAAGAAAAAACAAGACAGAACAAGCTCAAAAGTTGTTAAGTGAAATTCGAGAAAAAAAGAAATTTTATCAATATTCTTTTGATCATGACTAAAT
>JAAWNF010000054.1 GCA_022798795.1 Bacilli bacterium | reverse complement strand
TAGATCCTTTCTATAAATGTGTTCTTTCAATTAACATTTTAAGGTATTTATCGCTTTTTGTATACACTATTGGTGTCACATCTATTGTAACGCTACAATAGTTCATCTATCAAACTTATATCCTTATTGTAGTAATAAGGTTTTTATGATAAAATATTATGTAGATAAAACAGCTTAACTATTAGTGAAATGAGATGAAGATAATGAATGAAATTGATAAAAAAAGTTTAGAAAATGCTAAAAAATTATTTTCAAATGGCAACATCAACAATATTGAAATTGGTACAACAAAAGGATTACAGCAAATTCATAAATATCTATTTGATGATTTGTATGATTTCGCTGGAAAAATTCGTAAAGAAAATATTTCTAAAGGAAACTTTCGATTTGGTAACTCTTTATATTTAGAAGAAATGCTAAAAAAAATTGAAACTATGAGTGAAACAACTTTAAATGAAATTATAGATAAATATGTTGAAATGAATATCGCTCATCCTTTTTTAGAAGGAAATGGTCGCAGTACAAGAATTTGGTTAGATTTGATTTTAAAAAAGAACTTAAATAAAATTGTTAATTGGGAAAATATTGATAAAAAACTATATTTACAAGCAATGGAAAGAAGTCCAATAAACACTTTAGAAATCAAAACTTTAATTGAAAATAATTTGACTGATGATTTTAGTTTAGATAGTTTTTTTAAGGGTGTAGAAACATCATATTATTATGAAACTGATGAATAAAAGACTATAAAACAAAAAATTTGTAACCTTTTAAATCATGGGACCAGAACAAGTGTTCCTTTGCAGCCCCTTTTTTATGCCAAGTTTAAAATAATTTGAGCCTCAATTTGACAGAACCACTTGCTTATGTTAAAATAGGCACTGCTCACATGAAAAAGGAGAGATTTTAAATGGAAAAGAAAAAAGAAAATATTGTCTCGGAAAGAAATATGTATTTCTGTGTGACAGTATTTCTTGTACAACTCGTTTTAGCAGTTCTTACATTTATCGTTGTAGGAGGATTAAAACACCTATTAATTCATAATATATCAACAGAGGCATTTTACTTTGTAATGACACCTATTGAATTAGGATTAAATATCCTAATCTGGTATATAGCTGGTAGAATTGGAGTGTACAATATTTTCAATAACCAAAAAATAGCGAAAAAAAATCTATTGCCATTAAGAAAAGCAGTCATTAAAGATTGGTGTTTCTTCATTGGTATGATGGTTTTATTATCATTATCAAATACATTAAATATTCTGATAGTAGGAATTTCTTTATTGGTAAATTTACCATTATTAAAGAAAAACTTTGATAGACAAGCTTCTTTACTATATAGCAATATTACTTTTGAATAAGAGACAAATTTGTCTCTTTTTCTTTTTTACAATTTACGATAGAGTCCATACGTGTTATAATATAGTAGGTGATAATAATGATTAAAAAATATAAAGAAATATGGATACCATTTGTCTGTTTTTTATTTATCACTGTATTATTATTATGTAATCAAGTTCTTCCTATCGATTTATGGATTTACCACAAAATGGAAGGATTTATTGGAGAACCCATTACAACAATCATGAAAATTTTTACACTTCTAGGAGAGCCAAAAACAATTGTAATATTCTCTAGTATATGGGCAATTTACCTTTTCAAAAAAGAAAAGAGAGAACTAAAACCGTTTTGTATCATTCTTTTAATGAGTGTATGTTTTATTGTTTTCTTAAAACTTATTTTTATGAGAGAAAGACCAGACATTTTAAGACTAATTCCTATTGATGGCTATAGTTTTCCAAGTGGCCATTCTATTATTTCAGTATCTTTTTATGGATATCTTATGACTTACTTCATAGAACATTCAAAAAAAAACATTTTATTTCTTCCTGGAGTATTCTTTATTTTAGGAATCGGCTTTAGCCGAATTTATCTTGGAGTACATTACTTTAGTGATGTATTAGCAGGTTACTCTTTAGGGGCTCTTACTTTAGGAATTGGAAGCTTACTCAGAAGAAAGGATAAAAAAGCATGATATATTTACTTTATGGCAAAGAGCTATTATTAATTGAAAAAAAGATAGAAGAAATCATAAAAAAAGAACATCTATCAGAATATAGTATCAATAAATACGATTTAGAAAACGATTCTTTAAATAGCATCATAGAAGATGCCACCACTATCTCTATGTTTGGTGACAAAAAAGGAATTGTTGTAGCAAATAGTTACATTTTTACAGGAACAACAAAAAAAAGTTCCATAGAACAAAATACTGACTTATTATTGTCTTACTTAGACCATTTTAATCCAGATACCATTTTAATATTCTTTACCTTATCTGAGAAGTTAGATGAGCGAAAAAAAATAACAAAATCTATCAAAAAAGTTGGCTCTGTTATAGAAATCGGGAGAAACCAAAACTTAAACACAATTGTAAAAGAAATGTTTGAAGATTACGAGATTAAATCTAATGTTATACAGCTACTGATTGATAGAGTAGGTGACAATTTACAAATATTAAAACAAGAATGTGATAAGATTAAAACGTATAAAGACAAAGAAAAAACAGTTACTGAACAAGACATTTTAAATCTGACTACAAAAAACATTGATGCAGACATTTTTAAACTCATTGAAAACATTGTATTAAAAAGGAAGCAAACAGCTCTTGAAGCTTATCAAGAAATGATAAAAAGAAATGAAGAGCCAATTAAAATCTTAATTTTATTAGCAAATCAATTTCGTATTATGTACCAAGCAAAAGAATTAAGCAAAAAAGGGTATACTGCAAACGATATCGCTTCTACTTTAGAAGTTCATCCATATCGTCTAAAATTGGCACTAGAAAAAAGTAAAGACTTTTCTAGTTCAATTCTGTTACATTATTTAGAAGAACTCGCAGACTTAGACAGCAATATCAAAAGTGGAATTGTAGAAAAAGACCTTGCATTAGAGCTTTTTATCTTAAAAATATAAGAACTACTGATGAGTAGTTCTTTTTGCATTCTCAATATTATCATAAACATTTTTTAAACTTGTTTCATATTTACTAGTTGTTTTTGGAACATAATATTTTTTATTCTTTATCTTATCTGGAAGATATTGCTGATTGACCCAAGCATTTGGATAATCATGAGGATACTTATAATCCCTAGAAGTTGTCTTAATGTGATCTGGAACATTCCCAGTAAAGCCTATCCGAATATCATTGAGTGCAATATCCAAAGCGATATGAGCACTATTGGATTTTGGAGAAAGCGCTAATTCAACAACAGTTGTAGCAAGTGGAATTCTAGCTTCTGGCAAACCCAACCGTTCACATGCATTAATACAAGCATCTACTTTTGGCCCCATAGAAGGATTCGCAAGACCAATATCTTCATAAGCAATCACCGTCATTCTTCTATAAATAATATCCAAATCTTCCGCTTCAATTAAGCGAGCCAAATAATGTAGTGCAGCATTCACATCACTTCCACGAATGGACTTTTGAAAAGCACTAATCACATCATAGTGACCATCTTCATTTTTATCATGAAAGAAAACAGGTTTATTATTAATATTTTTGATAAGGTCACTGGTAATATGATAATCAGAAGTAGAATAGTAAGCAACTTCCAACAAATTATAAGCAGCTCGAAGGTCTCCACCAGATACGGTAACAATATGGTCTATGGCTTCTTCCTCAATATCGATTTCCTTTAAATAAGGACTTTGAATTGCTTTTTTTATCCCTAACTTTATTTCTTCTTCTGAGAGTTCCTTCAACTCAAAAATTTGACAACGACTTCGAATCGCTGGATTTATTTTGTGATAAGGATTGGATGTTGTCATACCAATCAAAGTAATCAAACCATTTTCTAAATAAGGCAATAATAAGTCTTGCTTATCTTTATTCATTCTATGAATCTCATCTAATATTAATACAATACCACCATACAGTTTTGCTTCTTCAATTACAACATCGAAATCTTTTTTATTATTTATCACTGCATTCAAAAAGCGATGTCGAAGTTCTAGTTCTTCCACAATTGCTGTTGCGATTGTCGTCTTACCAATTCCTGGCTTTCCATATAAAATCATAGAAAATAGTCTCTTGTTATTTACCATATTCGTAATAATTTTCTTTTCCCCAACCAAATGACTTTGTCCAATTACATCACTTGTCTTTTTTGGTCTCATTTTTACAGCTAACGGTTCATTCATAGTTATCACCACTATTTTATTTTATCAAAAAAAGTAGTAAAAAAATAGTCATTTTGTTATAATAAAAATGGTGATGAAATATGGCAAATAGAAAAAATATATTACCACCTTATGGAAACGAATTTATTGAATATTTGTATATTGACAGAGGTTATAGTGAAAACACACACATATCATATCAATTTGAGTTAGAAAAATTTGCTATATTTTTAAAAGAAAAACAGTTAAATTTAAATCTTAACAGCAAGCATATTGAAGCATATATTCATACTTTACAAAATGAAAGTGCGAGAAGTATTTCTCATAATATTTCTTGTTTGCGTTCTTTTTATAAGTTTTTGATGATAAACCACTATATCAAAGAAAATCCATTAGAAGAAGTTCCAATCCCTAAACTGCCTAAAAAACTACCTAAAGTACTTAGTATTGAAGAAATAGACCAATTGCTCGACATTTCTGTGAAAGATGCTTTTAGTGCTAGAAACAAAGCAATTTTAGAGCTTATGTATGCAAGCGGTTTAAGAGTGACTGAGCTTATCAATTTAAAAGTAGGGGATATTGACTTAGAAATGTCTATTGTTAGAACAATGGGAAAAGGAAATAAGGAAAGGATTGTTCCAATTGGCGATTATGCAACAAATGCACTCCATAACTACCTATACCATTATCGTAGTGAACTTTTAATCAAAGGCTGGAATGATTATTTATTTATCAATAATCATGGAACTAGTTTAACTAGGCAAGCTATTTTTAAAATGATACAAGCACTTGCCAAACAAAAGGGAATTGAAACTCCTTTTTCTCCTCATACACTGAGGCATTCCTTTGCTACCCATTTATTGCAAAATGGTGCAAATTTAAGAGATATCCAGGAAATGCTTGGACATAGTTCTCTATCAACGACTCAAATTTATACACATGTTTCCAATGAAAAATTAGAAGCAGATTATAAAAATTTTCATCCCCATGGATAGGAGTTATATTATGAATTTAGAAACAGTTACTTGGAATTTTGAAAATTATCAAAAATTCATTCAATATTTATTATCTTTGCAAGATTTAAAATATCAAAAATTTCAATCAAAATTGATATTAGAAAAAGTCAATATAATTGGAATTCGTTTTCCTATTTTACACGATTTATCCAAAAAAATTAGTAAAGGAAACTATCAGACCTTTTTAAAGTACAATACTCACTATTATTATGAAGAAATTCTACTACATGGACTTACTCTAGGGTATTCAAAAATTGACTTTCAAGAATTACAAAAAGAACTAGATGCTTTTCTTCCATACAACACCAATTGGGCAATTAATGATACAGTATGTGCCAGCTTAAAACAATTTAAGAAACATCAAGAAGAAGGATTTCATTGGATTTTAGAAAAATTAAAAAGTAAAAATCCGTGGGACATTCGTTTTGGATTAATTTTGCTTTTAGACCATTATATCAATGACCAATATATTGAAATTATCCTAGCATTATGTTGCAAGGAATACATAGACCATTATTATGTCAATATGGCCATTGCTTGGCTCTTATCCTTTTGTTATATAAAATATCCAGATAAGACAATAAAAATACTAGAAGAAAAGAAACTTTCAAAATGGATTCAAAATAAAAGCATCTCCAAGATTAGAGATTCTTATAGGGTTTCTAAACATGAAAAAGATTACTTAAAAACTTTGATAAAGTAATCTTTTAATTTTGTTTTCAAAAATAGAGTAGCTGCAATATCAATTAAAAAAAGGATGAGCAAAAGAAATGTTAACCAAGAAGGTATTTTTGCAATCATTTTATCAAATAAAGGCTTTATTACATAAATTACAAATATGCTTAAAAATCCCCATGCCAAAGAAATTTCTAATGAGATATACTTTCCAATATGAAATTTTAAATTGCTATAATCCCAAAATGTGATTTTAAATATTTTTTCAATTAACAAACCGCCAATTAATTCTATGGTCGTTAAAAGGACAATAACTGCTACAAAAATAATAAAGGTTTGAAACAGTTTAGAAGTGTGTAAATTTTTAAAGATAAAATTAGAAGTTAATATGATAATGATAATTCCAATTCCATAAACAGGTGTCCAAGGTCCATATAAAATTCCACTATCTCCATGACGATTCATAAAAAAGTAGACAAGATGTTCAAATAAAAATCCAACAATAGAATATAAAAAGAAACAATTTAAATAATACATAGTCTTCACCATTTTTATTGTGTACATGAAAAAGATATTTTAAACAATAATCTTTTTCTTTTTGAATATATTAAAGTAGGTGAGATTATGACAAATACTGTACAAGCATTTATTTTAACAACATTAGCAGGATTTTCTACTATGATAGGAACACTTTTTATATTTTTCAAAAAAAAGGACACATTAGTAATGAAAGCACTTGCTTTTGCTGCTGGAGTTATGATTACAGTTTCTCTAACTGATTTAATTCCTGAAGGTCAAAGTTTATTAAAAACACATGTTAATTCATGGACTGTTATTTTTATTACATTTTTATTTTTACTCATTGGCATTTTAATTTCAATTTCTATCAATCATTATTTACCAGAATCTTCTGAAAACAATTCAAAGTTATATCGAGTAGGAATTATTTCCATGCTCGCTATTATCATTCATAATATTCCTGAAGGAATTGCAACATTTATTACCAGTTCTCACAACTTGTCCCTCGGAATTTCTCTTTCTATTGCTATAGCTCTACACAATATCCCAGAAGGTATCAGTATTTCAATTCCTATTTTTTATGCATCTAAAAGCCGTAAAAAAGCAATATTTTATACTTTTATCTCTGGAATGTCTGAACTATTTGGTGCTTTATTAGCATTTTTCTTGTTAGGAAGCATAATTACAGAATCTATTATGGGAATGATATATATTACGATTGCTGGCATTATGATACATATTTCATTAAATGAATTATTGCCAACTTCATTGAATTATCATTTTGAAAAAAAATCTTTGCTTTACTTTGGATTAGGGGTAGGAGTTATGCTAATAAATCATTATTGTTTTTAAAAAAAAGAAAGAGAAAACTCTTTCTTAGGTATGACTACCTATATTAGTCTAAAAGAATCGCCATTATCTTCATCTAGTTCAAACGAATGGTCTTCAGCGTCATCAAAGCCAATTTCATTATTGGCTTTGTTTGAAACTTTATTACTATTAGCATCAGTTACTGCATTATTGTTAGCATTACTAACTTTATTATTCTTACAGTTCTTTACAGATGCTTTATTAGACTGTTTCATATTTTTCTTTGCCATATTTCATCACCCATTAGTATTATGGATTGTTTATGAGTGAATTATGCAAAGAGTAGGGAAGTGGTAGAATTTGGAACGATTTTAACCAATTTGCATTTTTTTAAATTTCTGTTATAATATCCTCTCGAAAGAAAAAAGGGGATTTTATGATTTTATTATTAATATTACTCATTCATTCTATGAGGAATAATATCAGAAACTTTCAATAAGTTTCTTATTTTTTTTATAATGAAATTATGTTCGTTTTTGTTATATTTGTGTTATAATAAAAAATTAAGAGGTGAGTTTTATGCTTGAATTAGAAAAAGAATGCTTTAAAGATTATAGAAAAAGGAAAAAAGATTTGAAA
>JAAWNF010000053.1 GCA_022798795.1 Bacilli bacterium | reverse complement strand
AAAAGGATTGTCCCCTGTCAATTACAGGTTACAATCCTCTTATTAGAAACTATTTATAAACTGTCCAACTTTTGGGGTTCAGTTCAATACTGTTATCTTTTATTTCTTTTTAGGTTCATATTCAATAATATCTTCTACTTTACAGCCTAAGATTCTGCAAAATTCTGAAAGGACAAATAAGTCTACACGACTGATATTTCCTAAATAATATCCTTGAATGGTTTCAAAACGAAAGCCTGTTTCATTACATAATTTATTTTTTGACAATCCTCTTTCTCTCATTCTATCTGCCAATTTAAATTTGATTTCTCCATGTCCTTTAGAAACTCTTCTATCCATATAACCACTTCCTGTATTCAGGATACCATTTATAATTATCATTTGCATTCTACATTAGTCTGTAGAATAAGAGCTTTTTTGTCTTATTCTACGACTCTTTTTACAATTTACGTTCAAAATTTATTTTTATTATCAAAATATATTATCTTCATATTATTTATTTTTTTTTCATAAAATTTATTAGGTGATTATATGGATTTTCAACTAAATAAACCCTATCCCAAACCTAGAGTAACTTGTAAAAATATAGAATATGCGAAAATATTGTTGCAAGATTATGCTGGAGAAAGTGGAGAAGACAGTGCCATTCATCTTTATATGTTTCAAAATTTGATACTAAGAGAACAATATCCACAAATTGCTAATAATCTTTTTTATATTTCTGTTATAGAAATGCATCACCTAAAACTTTTAGGCGAAACAATAGAGCTCCTTGGTGTTACTCCTGAATATATTACTTATGAAGCAAATTCAGATAATAAAATTTATTGGACTAGTAAAAATATTAATTATACTACATCTATCTGTGATATTTTAAAATTGGATATTGAAAAAGAGAGTCATGCTATCAAAGAATATCAAGCTCATTATCAAGCGATTACAGACCCTTATATTAGAGAATTATTATTACGAATTATTGAAGATGAAAAAGTTCATTTAGAATATTTTGAAAAACAATTATTAGCTTTAAAAAAGGAAAATATGGATTAGATATCTCCATATTTTTTATTATTTTTCTTTATCAATTTTAACCGTTCTTCTGATATGGCATATTCTAGTGGATTAATTTGATTATAGATTTCAATTAATCGTTTTTTTGAAATCGTTCCTGAATGAAGTTCTGTAGGAGTACAAAATTCTTCAATTCCTGTAATGCTTTCAATCGAAAGAGTTTCTTCTATATTCACTAAAACAGGGAAATGAGAGTATCGGCAGTTCGTTTCAAATACATCTTGATATACATGAACCTTGCCCATTCTTGTTGCCAATATTTGTTCTTCTACTGCACTTTTTTCTCCTTTATATTCTCTCACTAAACCAATTATTTTGATTCTACTAATTCGGTACATAAATTCACCTTTTATATTTCATACTGTAGTGGAAATCTGCTTGTCAATTCTATAACTTCTTTGCTTAATTCATCTAGTAACTTTTCATTTGTTGAGTTTTTTAAAGCTTTTGCAATAACTTTTCCAATTTGTATAAATTCCTCTTCCTTTAAACCTCTTGTTGTCATCGCTGGACTACCAATTCTAACACCACTAGTTATCATAGGTCTTTCACTATCGTTTGGAATTGCATTTTTATTTACTGTAATATGAATTTTATCTAAAAGTTCTTGTGCTTCTTTTCCTGTTATATTGGCAGAATTTTTTACATCTACTAAAATTAAATGGTTATCTGTACCACCCGAAATAATTCTGAATCCTTCTTCTTCCAAAGAAGTCGCCATTGCCTTTATATTTTTAACAACCTGTTTCATATAATCTTGAAATTCTGGTTGTAATGCTTCATAAAAGCACTCTGCTTTTGCTGCAATTACATGCATCAATGGTCCACCTTGTATTCCAGGAAAAACTGCACTGTCTATTTTTTTAGCGAGTGCTTCCTCATTACATAAAATCAATCCACCTCTTGGTCCTCTTAATGTTTTATGTGTGGTTGTTGTAACAACATCTGCATATGGAACAGGAGATGGATGCAATCCTGTTGCGACCAATCCTGCAATATGAGCCATATCTACCATTAAGTATGCTCCTACTTCATCACAAATTTCCCTAAACTTCTTAAAATCAATGATTCTAGAATATGCGCTCGCTCCTGCAATTATCATTTTTGGCTTTTCTGCGATTGCCTTTTCTCTTAATTTTTCATAATCAATTGTTTCTGTTTCAATATCAACATCATAATCAACAATTTCATAATCTTGTCCACTAAACGATAAAGGATGACCATGTGTTAAATGTCCTCCGTCTGACAAGTTCATTCCCATAACTTTATCACCTTTTTGAAGTAACGCTCTATAAACTACCATATTCGCACTAGAACCAGAATGTGGTTGAACGTTAGCAAATTTTGCTCCAAATAATTGTTTCGCATATTCTCTTGCTTGCTCTTCAAAAATATCAATATACTCACAGCCACCGTAATATCTTCTATTTGGATAACCTTCTGCATATTTATTTGTCAGAATGCTTCCTTGCAATTTTAAAATATCTTTTGAAACATAGTTTTCACTTGCTATCAATTCTATATTTTGTTCTTGTCTTTTTCTTTCTTTTTTTAATGCCTCTTCTAAGATTCTATCCATAATTACTCCTCTTCCTATAATAGAAAATACTCTTTTTCATAATCGTATTCTTCATTCTATATGTCTATTTTATCATAAAGAAAGAAGTGGTACAATATATGGGGAAAATTCATAAAACATTATCATTTGATTGACTACTTTTATTTCCATTGCTATTCACAATCGCATTTTCTTTTTTCAACCATGAACTTAAAACTTCAATTAAAAAACCACTTATTTTATAGTGGTTTCCAAATATAATTTTCACTTTTTTGGTCGAAAAGACAGGATTTGAACCTGCAACCTCTACGTCCCGAACGCAGCGCTCTACCAAATTAAGCTACTTTTCGTTACTATTTATTATACTTATAATAAACATATTTATCTGGTATTCTTTAAATATTTTTCTAATTTTTCTAAAAATGGAATTTGACCTTTTAATATCTTTTTCTTAGCATCATTTATTTGAAACCATTCTGCACAGTCCATTTCTGGAAATTCTACCATTTTCCCACTCTTTGGAGGCCATTCCATTTCAAACATATTACTTTTTATTGCCTTTTCATCAAAATCATGACATGTAACAAATGCAGTTACCAATTTTTGACTGCCTTGTTTTATGGATGCTAAAAAATCGAGGCTTTCTTTTTTTAGTTCAAACCCGGTTTCTTCTTTAAATTCTCTGACTGCTGCTTCTATGGCTTGTTCCTCTATGTATTCTCCTTTTGGTATAGACCAGGCTCCTTCATCTTTTTTTTGCCAATATGGTCCACCCATGTGTTCTAAAAATACCTCAACTTTATTATTTCTTAAGCGATAAACTAAAATGCCTGCACTTCTTTTCATACCGTTTCCTCCTCATAGTTCATCCTCATTCTATAACAAAATTTTCTTAAATTCAAGCTCCAATATATTTTTTGCATATACTCATTTTTATGAAAAATTTCAGTCTCTAATATCTTAATATTATGGTTATGACATGCTTCCAAAAACATTTCCATCAAAGAAGTGCCAATTCCTTGGTTTCTATATTTTGGTTCTACAATTAATGCTTCTAACACAGCAGTAGAATGGTACATCAATTCTCCACTTCTTGATACGATATAAGCATATAGAAAACCGATTGCTAAATTTTCTTCTTTGGCAACATAGAAAAAAGAATAAGATTCAAAATCTTCTAGCCACTCTAATTTTTGTTTTATTTTTTCACATTTTTTATAACTTCTTTTTAACAACTCACTACAAAATTTTACTTCTACACCTCTCCTTACTGCAACAATCTTAATTCTCATGACGTATCTCCCTTTTTACTCTTCTGATACAGCCAACAACTTACTTCAATATTGTTTCAATTCCAATTGGACAATGGTCACTCCCTAAAATGTAATGATAAATTTCTGCTTTTTTAATGCTCTTAATAATTCCCTTTGAGCAAATAAAATAATCAATCCTCCACCCTATATTACGTTCTCTAACACTAGGCATATAACTCCACCATGTATAACTATCTTCTTTATCAGGATAAAAATGTCTATAAATATCTACAAATCCACTATCTAATAAATTTGTAAATTTTTCTCTTTCTTCATTTGTAAATCCTGCATTTCCTATATTTGCTTTTGCATTTTTTATATCCTTTTCGGTATGTGCAACATTAAAATCACCACACACGATAACTGGTTTTTTTACTTCTAATTTTTTTAAATAAATTTTAAACATATCCTCCCATTTCATACGATATGGAAGTCTTTCTAATGTTCTTTTTACATTTGGAACATAGGTGTTCACTAAATAAAATTCTTGAAATTCTAAAGTAATGACTCTTCCTTCATGGTCATGCTCTTCTATTCCAACCCCATACATTACAGATAATGGTTTTATTTTAGAATAAACAAGCGTTCCAGAATATCCTTTACGTTCTGCTGGATACAAATATAATTCATATCCCTTTGGTTCAAATAAAATCTGCTCTCTAGTTGCTTTTACTTCCTGTAAGCAAACAACATCTGCTTCGACCCAATCAAAGAAATTAGGAAATCCTTTTTTTAAGCAAGCCCTAAATCCTGCTACATTCCAAGAAACTAATTTCATATTACACCTCTATTATATTGTATCATGTTTTATTTAGAAAGTAATCAGCTTATGCTGAAAAAGAGCCTAAAAAAGGCTAAATTAAATTTCTAAATGGTCTTTATCTCCTAAAAGTGGCGTATTTAAGACTCTAAATTTTTTGTCATTTTCAAATAGATATCGCAATTCGTCAAAATTTTTATCCGGTTCTAGCATGAGTAGCGCTAAATCATCTAGCTCTTTTAATTCTTCTATTCCTAGTTCAAAAAATTCTTTGCTTGTATCCAAATATGTTGGAAAAAACAAATAAGAAATCTCATCGTTCATAAGAGCATGAAAGTCGAAGAATAAAGTTCTTGCAAGCATATCTAATCCTTTTATCGAAGAACCATGAACAAACTTTTCAACATTAACTTTTCCTGCTCGAACGTTTAACCAGGCCTCTGCCGCAAAACAAAAATATTCATCTTTAACATCTATATTATTATAATGCTTTCTCTCAATTTCTATTTCATCTGTATCAATATTAATCCATCTATCTTCTCTCTCGCTATAATATTGACATATCCAATGGTCTGGATAACGATTTTGGTTAATATAAGGTGCAAATCCAGAGCGAACTCTTGTTGCTATTCCTTTTGCTTTTAAAATGGAAGCAAGTAATACAGAGGCATATCTACATGTAATAATTACTTTATTTTTATGTTCTCTTCCATGTGTTAACCCTCGCTCATCCAATCGAAATAGTTCAGCCATTATGGCTGGAGCTGTAAGCAAAATATCATCATGACAGCGATAATCATACCATGGATATTCTTCGCTAATTTTATCATGTGTAATATAACTTTTTAAAAGTACAATTCTGTGAATATAAGAATCATTAATTAATTTCGTTAATTCTTTTAAATCATCTGGTAAACTTCTAAAATAATTTTTATAATTTGCATAATTTGTATAAATACTCGTCTTTTTGTAAAAATTTAATATTTCTTCATTCATATTTTCCACCTATTCTTTGTTTCTCTTTATCCAGAATAAAATATTTTACAAAAAAATAACTGACAATTTTAATACAAATTTTGTCAGTTAAAATGACGATATAAAGTTGTATAATCTAATGTTACATTTTTTAGTTTTGCCATTTCTGAAATAGTAACAAAGGCATATCCTTCTTGTTTTAGTTTCTCCATTGCTAGTAAGGCACCTTCTACAGAAAATTCATATATATCGTGTAATAATATGATTGCCCCATCATAGGCATTATCCACAATTTCTTTTGCAATTAATTCTTTATCTTTTGTTTTCCAATCAAGAGTATCTATTCCCCATTCAATAATATGCATATTACTTATTTTTTTAGTTTCTTCATTAATATTTCCATAAGGTGGTCTTAATAAAGTTGGCTTTACTCCGATTATATTTTCTATTACCTGATTCGTCTCTTTTATTTCTTGTATACGTGCATAATCATTTAATAGCAACAAATTTCTGTGATTATATGTATGACTTCCTATCTCATGACCTTCTTGGTAAGCTCGTTTCAGTACCATTTGATTTGTTTCTACACGATTTCCAAGTACAAAAAATGTAACTTTTGCATCATGTTCTTTTAATTTATCTAATAAATAAGTTGTATGTATGCTTGGACCATCATCAAAAGTAAAAGCAATTAACTTTTTATTCTTATATTTAGAAATATCTCTCTTTTCTGAAACAATTGTCTCTTCTTTCCTTTTATTTTCTTTTATCTTATACTGATTTTTCAATAGTCCGTTTATTTCTTTTGCAGGTATTACAATTTTTATTACTTCATCATGCTCAGATGAAATTTTATACAAAGGAAAAGATATCTCTAAACCATCATTTTTAAAAGAAAAAATTTCATAATTTTCTATATTAATTGTTGTTGCTTGCTTAATAATAGTTTCATCTAACACTAATTTATTTGATTCTATATACTGCATCATATAATAATAAGATAAAATAGATAATTCTTCTAATGCATCATTTCCATTTAAATAATCACTTATTGATAAATTTTTTTTATTTTTGTTATCATAATGAAACATTTTATCATTTCTAATATATTGATTATCTCCCATATAGGAATATGTTTCGAAATGAATATGATAATGCGTAATTTTGTTTAAATCTTGTTGTTTTGTTAACTGATATCCAATTATCAATTCATATTTTTGACTTTCCCCAACAGGAATCTTCAAATCAACGGTATTCAAAAATTTTTCTTCTTCCACTTTAATATATTCTTTAATTTGTTTATCCAAATCTTTTTGATGTATGACGGGATAGTCAATTTTAATTTGATAATTTTCTGTCATTTTTAATATATGCATTTCATTTTTTGTATATTTTCTAGTTAAGAAAAATACCACAGGCAATCCTATTACAATTATGATAACAATAGCAAGCGTTATTTTTCCAGTTTTATTTAATTTTCGTTTTGTTGTCATAATTCACCTACTTCTACTGTTTCAATTATACATTGTTTTAGAAATTTTTTTAATCTTTTTTATTTTTTATTATTAAAAATTAAGATTTTTATCAATTTACTCAAAATCATATTGCTAAAGAAAGACAAAATAAATTGATTAAAACCCTATGATTGATATAAAAAAGCTTTCACTAAATCTCATCATATTAAAGTATTCATTTAGAAATATTTCTCTTTTTTATGAATTAAGTCCTAAAATTCTTCCCTTGAAAACATAAAAAAACACTCTTTACAGAATGTTAATTATATAAATGGTCGGGAAAACAGGATTTGAACCTGCAACCCCTTGGTCCCAAACCAAGTGCTCTACCAAATTGAGCCATTTCCCGAATAAAATGGTGCGCCCTAAGGGAGTCGAACCCCTAACCTTTAGATCCGTAGTCTAACGCTCTATCCAATTGAGCTAAGGGCGCGCATACAACACCAAAACTAATCTAATACTTACAAAGTATCACAATTAACTGAATAAATTAAAGTAGATTTCTAAACTACAAATTAATAATAAATGTCCTTTTCATTAAGACATTTATTATGTTACCATTATTTTTATTCAAAGTCAATATATTAAGAGATTTTTTTCTGTTTATAATTGTAGCGTTACAATAGATGTGACACCAATAGTGTATACAAAAAGCGATAAATACCTTAAAATGTTAATTGAAAGAACACATTTATAGAAAGGATCTA
>JAAWNF010000052.1 GCA_022798795.1 Bacilli bacterium | reverse complement strand
AAAAAGTAAATATAGATTATGCTCCATCATCATCTTATTCATTTCTTCAAATAGAAGAAACAGGAATATTAGAAATTAATCATACAAATATGCATAATAGGGAAACGTATAATACTAGTCAAAGACTAAAACCAGTAATTAATAATTTAGGGATAGCAATTATAGATTATTTAAATTTGACTTCCAATGGGGCAAGAACTTCTATCAGAAATGATGCTATAATTCAAATGACAAATAGTAATCTTGTGCATGATTTAGATATAGCAAATGGTAAAAGCAATGTTGTAATAAAGGATAGTGTTATTAAAGGAGAGTTTAAAACAAACTTTTCTGAAACTGATAATAATACATTTAAGCAAATAATAAACAACACAGATGTAAACGGTAATGTTAAACCTATTCTTCTGTATGGGAGTCCATTAGCAAATGTTATACTTTATAAAAATAATATATATGAAATTGTTTCTACAATAACTGTGCCAGAAAATGTAGTAGTTGAAATGGAAGCAGGAGCAACTTTAAAAAATCAAAGTTCGTCACAGAATATTATCATAAATGGTACCTTAAAATTAAATGGAATGGAAGAGCAAAAAGTAAATATAGATTATGCTCCATCATCATCTTATTCATTTCTCCAAATAGGAGAATTAGGTCGTCTAGAAATGATACATACAAATATGTATAATAGGGCAACGTATAATACTAGTCAAAGACTAAAACCAGCGATTCACAATTTAGGGACAGCAATTATTGATTATTTAAGTTTAACTTCTGCTGGAAGCTATAGTGATGTAGAAAGTAATGGAAATATTCAACTTACTAATAGTTATTTGCCTCATAGTTTAATTATCGAAAAGAATAGTAAAAATACCGTGATAAGAAATAATATATTGGCTTATCAATTTACACTTCATTTGGAGGCTTGTGATATAAATACTTTTAGTACTATTACTGATAACTACACTAAAGATAATCAATTAGTTACAATACGTTTGAGAGGAAATTTATTAAGAAGTGTTCGACTTCCAAAAAATTCATATAGTATTTTAAATGAGTTGATAGTTCCGGAAAATGTTGAATTTATAGTGGAAGCAGGGAGTGATATTCTCTGGGAAAGTGGTTACAGTTTTTATCGTGATTGTATTACTATAAAGGGAAGCGCCAAATTTTTAGGAACAGAAGAGGAAAAAATTAACCTAAGGTACGGAATGTCATACCAAGAGAACAAACAATTTTATATTTACCCAGAGGGTAGATTAGAAATGCATTATACCAATTTAATAAATAGTGGAACATCTTCAAATGGAAATCCAAAGTCTTATGCAATCTACAATTTAGGTGACTTACAAGCTAATAATATATATTTAAAATCGAATGGAGCAACTCATGATATAAAAAATGAAGGTAACATTGACTTACTGAATAGTACAATTTATGCGTCTGTCATTATTGCAGATGGGAGCACTATTCAAAATATAGGGAATAATAAAATAAGTGGATATTTTTCCATTTACTTGGAAGGATGTGATTTAAAAACATTTGACCATATACACACAAATTACCAAATGGATGGTTCTATCAAAGATATTTTTTTAAGAGGAAGTTTGGTCAGAAGTGTAAGGTTGCCAAAACAGTTTTATACAAGGAGAGAAAAACTTATCATACCTGAAGGTCTAGAATTTATTCTAGAACAAGGAGCAACACTTCAACTAGACTCTTCTATCGAAGTGGCGGGAACATTAAAGCTATTTGGAGTAGAGGACGAAATGGTCAATATTAGTTATGCAGCTACAACTGACCAGTTTAGAGTGATTGATGTTTTGAAAACCGGTTTTATGTATGCAAATTATGCAACAATACATAATATTTATTCATCTTCTCTGAACGGAAGTCGCGAAATTTATGCAATATACAATAGTGGAAATTTAATAGCAACACAATTGCAAGTGACAACTGCTAAGCCCAGTAGTGCAATAAAAAATTGTGGAGAAATAGATTTAACGAATAGTTATATACAGGCAAGCTTATATATTGTTCCTGGGAGCACAATTATACGAATTCAAGATAATATGTTTTCACGCTTTTATATTGATTTAGAAGGATGTAATTTAGAAAATTTGAAAAATATTTTGAATAATTATGACATCAATAAAAAAGAAATAGTAATTGATTTATATGGAATTTTGGTAAGAAATGTGCGATTACCAAAACATAAATACGAAATGAATTCTAAATTAGTTGTTCCAGATAATATACAACTGATTCTAGACGCTGGTTCAGTTTTAAATATGGAGTATCAATTAATTGAAATAAATGGTATTATGAAACTTTTTGGAACTGAGGAACAAAATATTGTTATAAATTATGACCGATGGGAGGATACGTTTATAACAATTGGTGGGAATGGAAAATTAGAAGCAAATTATACTACCTTGCACAATGTAGATGGTTGGTCTGCAACAAAGGGGACAATAGAAGCAATTTATAATCAAGGAACATTAATTTTGCAACATTCTCAATTCTTATCAAATGATGTGATTTGTAATGTGAGAAATATTGGAACATTAAATGCCAAAAATAGTAAGTTTCATAATAGTGTTTATTTGAATGACGGAAGCTATGATATTAATATAGATGATAGTATTGTTGGTTCATCAATTATTATTAACTCAGTATTGAATGGTAGTGTTAGTATAAATAGAAATGCATCTACTTCTTATCAAAGAAATGCAGTCGTCATTCCTTTTCAATATATAACTCCAAATTTATTGGAGAATATGAAAGATAATTATAATTCTAGAGATAACTTATATAGCGGGATAGGGTTAACTGGAAATATAACTAAAAGTGTTAAATTACCAAGCCAAAAATATATGTTGTGGAATACTGTTGAAATTGATGAAAATTCTATTTTAGAAGTAGAACCAGGAGCATTTTTAAAAACTAGGAGTAGTGGAATACAAATAACAATAAATGGGACATTGAATTTAAGGGGAAGTTTAAATAATCCAATAAAATTTACAGATTTACATGAAGGAACATCAAAAAATGATGAATGGAGAGGAATTGTAATCAATCCTTCAGGAACTGCAATAATTAATAATACTGAATTTATTAGAATTGGGTATAATTCGGGAACTTATGCAATTAATAATATGGGACAATTAATTATGTGGAATTCTATACTTAATGTGGCTCGTGGTAATGGTATTCGATATAATACAAACAATTTGGAGCAGTTATTAGTTAATAATTCTATTAATGGTTCTATTACTTCTAATATAATCATAAAAGCCCCTTATAATTATTGGGGTTCAGAAAAAGGACCAAAGTTTAAAAATCCTTATACAGGTTCTTATGAGGGTGGAATTTATACAGTTAGTGATAATATTCAATTTTATCCTTATAATACAACATTTGTTAAGAATGATGAAAGTTCATTAGAATTAATTAAAACAATTGTCTATGATGCACCTCATTTTGGAAAGGTTGGAGTCAATTCTTTTAATGGAAATTATAGCAAGCAATATATAGATTTTGAATTATTAAATAACTTAAATATTACAAGAACTTACAATTCCAAGAGTACAAAAGAAAGTATATTAGGTTATGGCTGGTCATTTAGTTACGATTCTTACGTTGAAAAGCATCCTTATGGAGATAATTCTTATCTTGTTCATTTACCAGATAGTTCTATTAACATTTTTATGAAACAAGAGGAGCAATATGTTTCTTTAAATAGTAGAAATACATTCCAAATTGTAAATGAAAAATATGTATTAACAACAAAAGAACAAATAATTTATACTTATGGTAAAAATGGAAAGTTAGAAAGTATTACTGATAAATGTGGAAATAAAACAATTTTAACTTATACAAACAATTTGTTAACTTCTATTACAGATTCTAATCATAGAACTTATACGTTAGAATATCAAAATGGTTTGCTTATTAAAGTTATAGACCCAATGAATAGAACAACAGAGTATTATTATAAAGATAATTTGCTTTCTAAAGTAGTTGATACAAATGGGATTGAAACTGCTTATAGTTATAATGGGACAAAACAACTCATTCATGTAAAAGAAAATAACAATGTCATGCTAACACTAGAATATATAACAGAAGGAATTTATAAAGATTATATTTTGAAACTGACTAATGAAAAAGGGTTAACTATAACATATGAATATGATAGTAGTTCTAATATGACAACAGAAACAGATTCTAATGGTAGAATTACAAAAAAGTATTATGATAGAGATGGTTATGTTTATAAAGAAATTAATCCAAATGAAAATACCAAAACAACAGCTTATCAGCTAGAAAATGGAACAAATAAATATGGTGAAGTAGCTTTTATTGTTGATATTAATTCAGCAAAGACAACTTATACAAGAGATGAAAAAGGAAATATTATAAAAGTAACAAATCCAGATTCTAGTATCAAGCAATATATCTATAATTCTAAAAATCAAGTAATCAAAGAAATCGATGAAGTAGGAAGTATTACAGAATATATTTATGATACAGATGAAATTACTCTATTAAAACAAGTAAAACCATTAGATGGTAAAACTATATATAGTGAAGAAGCTGATCAAAATAACTTTGAAATTATTTCTTACATTTATTATGAACCTTCTGAAGTAAATAATATCAAAGGATTAATCAAAACAAAAACAGATGAAAAAGGAACAACCGCTTATACTTATAATGATAATGGAGACATTATTTCTATTATGAATGCAAATAATGTTGAAACAGTTTATACTAAAAATAAACTAGGTTGGACTTTAACAGAACAGGTAGAAGATGGTTATATTACAGAGTATGAATATGACAAAAATGGAAATGTCACAAGTATCAGAAAAGATTCCAAATTAATTTCTAAGACAGAATACAATTATCAAAATAAACCAATTAAAGTAATGGATGGCAATTGTAAAGAAATCACTTTAATTACAAATGTTAGAAAATCTTTAAATTGGAATTCCAATCAGAATTTACTTTCTACTAGTGACAATAGTACAATCTGTGATGCAATTACTTATGAATATGATATTTCAGGAAATAAAATAAAAGAAACAGATAGAGAAGGTAATGTTACGACTTATCAATATGATTACTACGGAAATGTAATAAGAAAAAATCTTCCAAATGATTCAAGTTATATTTATGAGTATGATAATTTAAATAGATTAGCAAAAACATTTTTTAAAGAAGGAGAAGAAACAACTTTATTAGAAGAGAAAACTTATACAGTAGCTTCTACTTCTACAGTAACAACCAAGACATATACAAATGATACTGATTTTAAAACAATGGTAGAAAGTTATAATAATCGTGGTTTTAAAACGATAGAAAAATTAGAAACTAATTCAGCAACCACCAATTATTATAAAAATGGTCAAGTTTCATCAACTGTAGATAGAAATGGAGCATATACATATTATTACTATGATAAAGTCAATCGTTTAAATAAAAAATGTGTTCAAGCAAATAGTTATTATATTTGTACTCTTTATACTTATGATAATTTCGGTAGATTAATAGAAGAAAAAGTAGGAAAAAATACAGTTTCTTCTAGTGGAACACCATCTAGTTATGTTATAACAACTTACGAGTATGATAATATAGGACAAGTTATCAAAAAAACAACTTTAAGTGGAGAAGAAATAGAATATACTTATGATATCTATGGAAATGTTTTAACACAAAAAACAAAAATTAGTGAAGATAAATATCAAACGAAAACATATGAATATAATGATTTAAATAAAGTTACAAAAGAAAACCTAGAAGGATTTATTACAACCTATGAATATGATGGCATAGGAAATCTTATCAAGAAAACAACTGGAGAAAATGTTGTTACAGAATATCAATATAATAAAAACTATCAATTGACAAAAACAATATTGGATAACATAACTCAAGAAATGATTTCTTATGACAATATGGGAAATGTGATAGAAAAAACAGATCCTAATGGAAATGTTACAAAATATAGTTATGATAAACGTAATAATGTAATAAAAGAAACGAGTCCTAAAAATTTTATTACAACACATTCTTATGACTCTAATAATCGTTTGATAAAAACAAAGGAACAAGATAAAACAACTGTTTATAGTTACGATAAATTTGACAATGTCATTTCAAAAACAATCAATGATACAATTATTTATCAATACACTTATGATAAAAACAATAATGTATTAAAAGAAATAGACCCATTAGGAAATAGTGTAACTTATGCTTATGATAAGTTAAATAGAATTGTTCAGGTAACAGATAAATTAGGCAATTACAAAACTTATAGTTATGATACGTTATCAAATATAGTAACAGAAAGAAATGAAAAGAGTATTTATACTTATTCTATTTATGATGAAAGAGGAAATGTAAAAGAGAAAAAAGTAGGCTCTTTAGTCATAGAACAAAATGAATATGATTTGATGAATAATTTAACTAAGAAAAAAGATGCAAATAATAATATAACAACTTATGAATACAATACATTAAATCAGTTAGTTAAGAAAACAAATCCATTAGGTTATATCGAAGAATTTGAATATGATAAAAATGGAAACGTTGTAAAGATTAAAACAAACGATAAAGTAATTTTATATTCTTATGATAATCGGGGTAATTTATTAAAGACAGTAGAACAAACAACAGATGGAAAACAAAAAATTGAGACTTCAAAAGTGTATGATAACAACAATAATGTCATAAAAGAAATTGATGGAAATGGCAATATTACAGTTCATACTTATGATAGTTTAAATCATCTGATTAAAACAAAAAATCCACTTAATCAAGAGACCACATATGAATATGATAATAACAACAATCTAGTAAAAGAGACTAATTATTTAGGAGATTCTAAAGTTTATGTTTACGATTCATTTGATAGAGTGATAGAAAAGAAAAATGAGTTAAATGAAACAATTGAAAAACTAGAATATGATTTAAATGGAAGACAAATAAAAAGCATAGATGGATTAGGTCATACAACTATATTTGTTTATGATAAATTAGATAGAGTGATAGAAAAGATTGACCCATTAAATAGAAGCGAAAAAACAACTTATGATGCATTAGGAAATGTGTTAACAAAAACAGATCCTAATGGAAATATCACAAGATATGAATACAATAATTTTAACAAAGTGACAAAAATAACAAATGCTTTAAATGAAGTAACCATTTATACATATGATAACAATAATAATTTATTAACTGTTACAGATGGGAATAACAAAAAAACGATTTATACTTATAATGTGCTCAATTTAGAGTTAACAGAAAAAGACCCATTAGGAAATATAGAAACAAAAGAATATAACAGTAATGGAACGTTAAAGAAAAAAACAACCAAAAACGGTTCTGAAATTCTTTATAGTTATGATATTCATGACAGATTGATAAAAGAAAATGATATTGTTTATAAGTATGATAACAATAACAATTTACTAGAAATCAAAGAAAATGAGAATGTCATTACTAGAACTTATGACAAATTAAATCGGGTAGTTTCTAAAACAGAAAATGGTTTCACAACAACATTTATGTATTCTGATTATACAGAAACTAGTATAGACCCAAAAGGAAATGAAACAATTAAAAAATTTGATAAAACTGGTAGACTAAAAGAAGTAGTAGGGAATGCTAATTATAGTTATCATTTAGATGGAACAGTAAGTAAAGTAACTTATCAAAATGGTTCTATAGAAGAATATACTTACAAAGATGATAAGTCATTAGATACACTAGTAAATACATATGGGGATAATAAAGAAACCTATCAATACCAGTATGACAATAATAAAAACATTATTTCAAAATATGAAAATGGAAAAGAAACTGGTTATACTTATGATGCTTTAAATCGATTAAAAACAATCAGTGAAATCACTTATCAGGAAACAGAAAATGAAGAATTAGAAAGAGTAGAAACATTATTAACTACATATCTTTATGATAAAGCTGGAAATAGAACCAAAGAAGTTAGTGGAACTGTTACAAAGGAGTATACTTATGATAGTAATAACAAACTAACAAAAGTAGTTGAAAAAGAGAATAATGTGATTACAAAAACAACAGATTATACTTATGACAAAAATGGAAATAGTATAACAGAAACAGTGAATAATGAAGTAAAAGTAACCAATACGTAT
>JAAWNF010000051.1 GCA_022798795.1 Bacilli bacterium | reverse complement strand
TTTGGAAATTTAATAGATAGAGTATTTAGAGGCTTTGTAACAGATTTTTTTGATTTTACAATTTTTAATTATCATTTTCCAGTATTTAATATTGCTGATATTGGAATCGTAATTGGAGTATTTTTAACGATTATTAGTCTATGGAAAGGAGATAGAAATGAAAACGATAGAAGTAACAGAAAATATCAAAAGAATTGATGGGTATTTGATAGAAAAATTAAATCTAAGTCGCAGCAAAATACAAAAAATGATCGAGGGAAAATTTATTTTATTGAATGAAAAACCAGTAAAAAATAGTGCAAGTTTAAAAATAGGGGATATTATTACAGTAGAAGAGCAAATAGAAGAAGAAATGAATGCAGAACCAGAAAACATTCCATTAGATATTGTATATGAAGATTCTGATATTATTGTTGTAAATAAAGAAAATGGAATGGTTGTTCACCCAGCAATTGGAAATACTCATGGTACTTTGGTAAATGCTCTTTTGTATCATTCCAAAAATTTAAGTAATATCAATGGAGAATTCCGACCAGGAATTGTTCATAGAATTGATGCATTCACAACTGGCTTACTAGTCGTTGCTAAAAATAATTCTGCTCATGAAATTTTAGCAAAACAGTTAGAAGAAAAAAGTACACACAGAAAATATATCGCTTTAGTTTGGGGAGTAATACCACATGATACAGGTACAATTGACGCCCCAATTGGCAGAGATACATCTGATAGAAAAAAAATGGCAGTAGTATCAGGTGGGAAACCTTCAATTACTCATTTTAAAGTATTAGAACGATTTTCTAGAGCAACACTAATTGAACTTCAATTAGAAACAGGAAGAACCCATCAAATCCGTGTTCATATGAATTATATAGGACATCCCGTAGTAAATGACCCTGTTTATGGAAAAAGACAAAAAATAGATGAATCGGGTCAATGTTTACATGCAAAAGAACTAGGATTTGTTCACCCTAGTCTGGGAAAATATATGAGTTTTGATAGTGAATTACCAGAAAAATTTTTAAAGATTGTAGAACAATTTAAAGATTCATAAAATAAATAGTAATACTTAGAATCATAGCAAACATATTCCAAAATAAATATGGAAGTAGGAGCTTAGAACTGGTTTCATTTAAACTCTTGCTTTCATAATATAAAAATAAAGTACTTAATAGAAGAACAACAGTATCTACAAAACTAAAAAATAAAGAATGGAATTGAAAGAATAACAGAGGAAATAACTGATTGAATAAATAATTGCAAAGCAAAATGTGATTATATTCTTTTTCCTTTTTTCCATATTCTTTAAAAATCATGTAGCAACTAAAAGCAATTAAGACATATAAAATAGGCCAAACCACTCCAAATATAATAGGAGCTGGAGCAAACCTAGGAAGATTAATTTGGTTATAAAACGAAGTATCTAGTGTAAATAAGCTACTAATAAACCAAGGAAGCAATAAACCTACAAAAAGAACTATTTTTTTCATAATCCCTCCTGTTACCATTTTATGAGGGATAAAATAAAATATACAATTTTGACCAAATATCTCGTTTTTGATATAATGTTTAACGACTGGAGGAATCTAAATGGAAGAAATGATTATCAGTAGAAATGATGAATTAGTAATGCGATTGCTTCATTATTTCATTACAGAAGAAGGATATAGTCCAATTATTTTGCATGGAGCTCAAAATGAAATCTGGCTGGAAAATTTAGAAAGTGATTGCAAGATTATACGAATTGTATCAAATTATATTCATAATGATGAACAATTGAATTTTGATTTATTTAAAACCAAGCAGATTATTAGAAGAATCAAAAGAAAAACATTTTCTTTTAAAATGGATGCTCTTAGTATTTTTCTAAATTTAGGAGAAAACGTTCATTTAAATAATTTTAAAAATATGGTTGAGCATGTTTCTATTGTAGAAATCGAAAATATGGAAGATTTGGAAAATTGCGAAGAAGTAAAAGGCAAATTTCCTAAAATCTTAGAAGACACTGATTTTAAAGAAAAAGGATTAGAGTTATTTGTAAAGATAACAGAAGATTTAAATCGAAAAAATCAAGAAGATTCTGCGAAAATAGAGTCTGTATTTAAAATGAAAAAACCAATTATAACTTATATATTAATTGCAATAAACACTTTCATATTTTTCTTAGAACTACTATATGGAATTGATGTAATGGTTCATTATGGTGCTAATATTGCAGAATACATCAAAGAGGGAGAAATTTATCGGCTTATTACAAGCGCTTTTATGCATGCTGGAATTCTTCATTTAATGTGTAATATGTATTGCCTTTATATTATAGGGCCTCAATTAGAAAGTTTTTTTGGAAAATTCAAATTTTTAACAATTTATTTAGTAAGCGCAGTAACAGGCAATTTAATGTCTATGCTTTTTACAACAGGAGCGAGTGTAGGAGCATCTGGAGCTATTTTTGGACTTTTTGGAGCAATGCTTTATTTTGGATACCATTATCGTGTTTATCTAGGAAATGTAATGAAATCTCAATTGATACCATTAATTATTTTAAATCTCTTTTTAGGATTCTTGATGAGTGGAATTGATAATGCTGCTCATATAGGGGGATTAATCGGAGGAACACTTATAACAATTGCCCTTGGTGTAAAATATCATTCTACAACATTTGAAAAAATAAATGGTTGGATTATGATTGGTATTTTTATGTTATTTATGTCATATATGGCATTTGTAGGAATGTAATATGAAAATCAATTATCAAATAGAATTAGAAAAAATAATAGAACAAATACAAAAAGAAAATAAAATTCCAGCTTTACTTTTGCACAGCTGCTGTGCTCCATGTAGTAGTTATGTGTTAGAATATTTATCAGAGTACTTTGAAATTACTATTTTTTACTTTAATCCAAATATTACAGAAATGGAAGAATATCAAAAAAGAGTAGAGGAGCAAAAACGCCTCATTACAGAATTAAAACCAAAAAATCCAATTCATTTTATGGAAGGAAATTATAATCCAGAAGTTTTTTTTGAGATTGCAAAAGGCTTAGAAGAGGAAATAGAAGGTGGGGCTAGATGTACAAAGTGCTACTATCAAAGATTAGAAGAAACCGCCAAAATAGCAAAGGAAAAAAACTTTGACTATTTTACAACCACTTTAACAGTAAGCCCATATAAACAATCAGAAAAATTAAATAAAATCGGAGCTTATTTAGAAAAACAATACCAAATTACTTATTTGCACTCTGACTTTAAAAAAAGAAATGGATATAAAAGGTCAATCGAGTTATCAAAAGCATATGGGTTATATAGACAAGATTATTGTGGATGTATTTATTCCAAAAACGAAGCAGAAAAAAGAAAGAAAGTATGTCAAAATGCCGACTAATTTAGAAAAAACACCAAAAGAACATATTGAAACGGTCATAACAGAGCAGAAACTTTCTATTATATCCTTAAAAGAAATGAAAAATAAGATTGTATTTGCTAGAGCTATAACAAAAAAACAAGTAGATGAGGCAAGAACAGAAAGCCAAAGATTAGAAACAAAATTAGGACAAATATCTAGCAATTTTGAACTTTATCAAAAAGGGCGATTTTATTATGTAAAGAAATATTTACAAACCTTAATATATATGTTTCTTCCAATAGAAATTATAGCAGCTCTTATGTCACTTTATTGGCACACTTTTGGATTTCCTTATAACTCTGGATTTTTGCTTATGAATGTAAGCAGTTATTTAGTATGTCTTTTTATATGTATGTCAGACTATAAAAAAATATTTGGCAAATCGAAAAGGAAATACCAAGAAGAATTAGAGGATTTAAATCATGAATTAGAATGTTCTAAAAGCAGGCAACAAGAATTAGAAAACATTTTAGAAGCTCAGTTAGAAAGAATTGTTAACCATTTAAATGCTATCGCATACCAAGAAAGTACATATTATGAAAACATTGCTAAAAGGAATGCCAAACTTAGAGAAGAAAGAAAAAGGTTATTGGCTGATGTCACACCAACAGTATCAAAACAATATGTAAAAATAAAATAGAACTATAGAAATATGGTTCTATTTTTGATATAATGGAGATACTATAAGAGGGTGAAAAGATGGAAAGAGAAACAATTAATAATATAAAAACCTTAGGGATTGATATGATTAATGAAGCAAAAAGTGGGCATTCTGGAATTGTTTTAGGAGCAGCCCCTATTATTTATACGTTATATGCGAATCATATGAATGTCAATACAAGTGATTCTAATTGGGTCAATCGGGACCGTTTTGTAATGTCAGCAGGGCATGGTTCTGCTTTACTATATGCAACACTTTATATGGCAGGATACGATTTATCAATAGATGATTTGAAGAAGTTTAGAAGAATTGGTTCTAAAACTCCAGGACATCCAGAAGTAGGAGTTACTCCAGGAGTAGATATGTCTACAGGTCCACTTGGTCAAGGAATTGCTTCAGCAGTAGGAATGGCGATTGCTGAAAAAATGCAAGAGGAAAAATATAAATTCCCAAATGAAAAAGAATTTAAAAACAAAAAGCTAATTCAATATCGCATTTATGCACTCTGTGGAGACGGGGATTTAATGGAAGGCATTAGTTACGAAGCAGCCTCTTTAGCAGGAACATTAAACTTAGATAATTTAATAATTTTATATGATTCTAATAATATTACATTAGATGGAAAAACGGATATTACATTTAAGGAGAATATATTAGACCGCTTTAAAGCAATGGGATGGTATACAGATAGCGTAAAAAATGGACTTGTAGTAAATGATATCAATAAGGCAATTACCAAAGCCAAAGAAAGTGGGAAGCCAGCTATTATTGAGATTAAAACAATTATTGGAGTTGGTTCTGCTTTAGCAGGTACTAATGAAGTTCATGGAAAGCCACTAGAAAAAGAAGACATGGAGCAATTAAAAACAAGTCTTGGTATTTCTAACCTTCCTTTCTATGTAAATGAAAGCGCTAGAACTGATTTTAGAGGGAAAATATCAGCAAGAAGCAATAAAAAATACGAAGAATGGGTAAATAATTATAGAGAATATGTGAACAAAGTCTTAGAAGGAGATGCATCTAAATTAAATATTTTATTTGGCAAAGAAAAACCAGCCGATTTAAATGGAATTGGTTTTGATTTAAAACCAAAGGAAGCAACTCGAATCAGTAATGGACGAATCATGAATAAATTTATCAAAGAAGTTCCAACATTAGTAGGTGGAAGTGCAGATTTATCAAGTTCAACAAAAACTTATTTAAACGACCTTGGTGATTTTAGTGTCAAGAATAGAGCTGGTAGAAACATTTTTTTCGGAGTACGAGAACATGCAATGGGAGCAATATTAAACGGAATGGCACTTTCTGGATTACGACCATTTGGTTCCACATTTTTAGTTTTTTCAGACTATTTAAAGCCAGCTATTCGTATGTCCGCATTAATGAATTTACCTGTTACCTATATTTTTACGCATGATGCAATTAATGTTGGACAAGACGGACCAACTCATGAACCAATAGAACAACTAGCAATGCTTCGAGCAATTCCAAATCACGACGTTTTTAGACCAGCAGATGGAACAGAAATCATAGGTAGTTGGGCTTATATTTTAAATAGCAGACACCCTAATTCCTTAATTTTATCTCGTGTAGATGTAGACAATTTAAAAGAAACAAATCCAAACGGGGTTTTATATGGTGGATACATTTTAAAAAAAGAAAAAACTATTTTGCATGGCATTCTTATCGCATCAGGTAGCGAAGTTATGTCAGCAGTAAAAGTCAGTGACGAATTATTCAAAGAATATGGTTTAGATTTAAGAGTAGTTAGTATGCCTTGTAGAGAATTATTTTTAAGACAAGATAAGCAATATAGAGATAGCGTTTTGCCATCTGGAACAAGAACTGTTGTGATAGAAGCTGGTTCTAAACTTGGATGGGAAGGATTTGTTTATAATGATAATTATCTCATTACAGTAGACCATTTTGGAGCTAGTGGAACCAAGGATGAAGTTTTGGCATTTTGTGAATTTGATTATGAAACAATAAAAAAGAAAGTGATTTCACTATTTCGATAAAAGAAAAAGGCTTAAATGCCTTTTTATATTTTCCTATATAATCCGATAGCTTTTCCTAGTATAAAAACATTATCCAAAATAATTGGCTCCATTGTATCATTTTCTGGCTGTAATCGAAAATAGCCATTTTCTTTATAAAATGTTTTTAAAGTGACCTCATTTTCACTTGTCATAGCTACTACAATTTCTCCATTACGTGCTGTGTTTTTCTTTTCTACAATCACAATATCTCCGTCTAATATTCCTGCATTAATCATACTTGTCCCACTTACTAACAAAGTAAAAACTTCCTTATTTCGTGGAATTAAATAAGCTGGCAATGAAAAAAATTCATTTGGTTGTTCAATCGCTTCAATCGGACTACCTGCAGTAATTTTTCCTAAAAGAGGAACTTCAATTACTTCTGGGTCTTTCATGTCATACTCATTAGGGACCAAAAGTTCAATTGCACGATTTTTAGTATCTTCCTTTTTAATAAACCCCTTTGATTCTAAATTATTTAGGTGAGCATGTACTGTTGCAGGAGAGGAAACATCCATTGCCTTACAAATTTCCCTAATGGTTGGCGGATAGCCATGTGCTACAATGTATTCTTTAATAAAATTTAAAATTTCTTCTTGTCGTTTGGTTAATTCTTTCATACGAAACCTCCTTTTTACATTACATATACATCATATCACAAAAGAATTATAAAGTCAAACAATTGTTCGTAAATACTATTGACACGAACCAATGTTCGTTATATAATGGTTATGTTAGAAGGAGGAGTTATGTATGAGTGAAATGTTGAAAAGCAAAGGAATGATATTATTTATGATTATGGTGTTAGGAGTTACTTATACGAGCTCCTTAAGAAGCGACAAATTAGAAGATGAAAAATTAAAGGAGTATCAAGATATCATTGTTATGAACGCCAAGTAATTTCGACAAAATAGTAAATTTTCTCATGATATTATAACAATGGTGATATCATGAGAAAGTACTATCTGTTTATTGTTAGAAATGACTTTTATGAAGTGTATAAAGATAATAGTTTTGTTCTATATAAAACATTAGAAAACTTATGGAAAATAAAAAAAAGTGATTTTAGTTATGGACTTTCTTTATATGATGCACTTTGTCAAACTTTTGATGTCAATTTATTAAATCGATATTTTAGAGGGAAATATCAAAATCGAATCATGTCTGATAAAAATAGGCATGTTATTGTAAATAAGCAAAAAAAGTATTATGTATTAATCGAATTGCATTATTCTTGTACCATAGTTTTAACAAATATTAATATGCCAAATGTTTTAAGAGATTTCAACTATTATAATAGAAGAATCTTTGTTTGTGATTTTGTAAATGAAGATTTTTTTTGGCTAAATAATCAATATCAAAAATAAAGGATTGAGAAAAATAAAAAAAGTGCTATAATAGTTTTCTTAGAACGGAGAAAAATTATGAAAAAAAGGTATTTCGCATTTTTAATGAGTATTTTTATGCTACTAAGCATCGGCAGTAAACAAGATGAAACGGAAACAATAGAAGAAACATCAGAAGTACAGGAAGAAATGATTCAAGAATCGAAAGAAGAGAGAGTTGTTATAGAAGAACCAGAAAAAAAAGATATTGTAATTAGTGCTATTGGAGATTGCACATTAGGAACAGACACAAATTTTGGATATGAAAGAAGTCTACCTGCAGTTTTAGATAGTCAAAATAGAGATTTCAGTTACTTTTTTAGTGGAGTATATGATATTTTATCCAATGATAATTTGACAATTGCAAACTTAGAAACGACTTTTACCAACGCAACTGAAAGGGCAGAGAAAACATTTAACTTTAAAGGGGATATAGATTATACAAATATTCTAACGGAAGGTAGCATTGAAGCTGTTAATTTAGCAAACAATCATACTCATGACTATAAAGAAAAAGGATATTCTGATACGATTGCTTCATTAAATAAAGCAGGGATTCCATACTTTGGTTATCAAGATTATGCAGTATTAAATATTGATGGAATTAAAATTGGTCTTGCTGGACTTCCTGGTTGGAATGAAGCAACTGCAAAAGCAGAAACAGAAAAGGCTATTGCATGTTTAAAAGAAAAAGAAGCAGACCTAATCATTATGACCTACCATTGGGGAATAGAAAGAGAATATAAACAAAATGCCACACAAGAAAATATTGCAAGATATGCAGTAGAGTTAGGGGCGGACTTGGTTATTGGGCATCATCCTCATGTGGTTCAAGGCGTTGAATGTTATCAAGGAAAATATATTGTTTATTCACTAGGAAATTTTGTATTTGGAGGAAACAAAAATCCAAAAGATAAAGATACAATG
>JAAWNF010000050.1 GCA_022798795.1 Bacilli bacterium | reverse complement strand
ATCAACTAAAAAACAATATGGATAATTAACATTTTTAGTATATCATACTGCTTTTATAATTTTTACTTTTTTGGTATCACATCATTGACAACTAAACAGGAACTGAAAATAAATGAGTCTAATATATTATAATGATAGGAGGATTTATGAAAATTTGTGTATATGCGATTTCGAAAAATGAAGAGAAATTTGTTGCTCGTTGGGTAAATTCAATGAAAGAGGCAGATGAAATCTTTGTATTAGATACAGGCTCAACTGATAATACAGTAGAGGAGTTAAAAAAATTTAATGTAAATGTGACTGTAAAAAAAATAGACCCATGGAGGTTTGATGTAGCTAGAAATGAATCATTGAAATTGGTACCTGAAGATGCAGATGTTTGCGTTTGTACCGATTTAGATGAAGTATTTGAAGAAGGATGGAGAAAAAAACTAGAAACTGTATGGAATCAAAATACAACTAGAGCAAGATATAATTACAATTGGAGTTTTGATGAAAATGGAAAACCAGCAGTCAATTTTTACATTGAAAAAATGCATATAAGAAATGGGTATCAATGGACTCATCCTGTGCATGAAGTACTTACTTACAAAGGAGAAGAACATACTATAACAATTCCAAATATAACATTAAATCATTACCCAGATGCAAGCAAATCTAGAAGTAATTATTTACCACTATTAGAATTGTCTGTAAAAGAAGACCCAGAAGATGATAGAAATATGCATTATTTGGGAAGAGAATATATGTATTATAAAAAATGGAATGAAGCAATTGATACTCTAATAAAGCATTTAAATTTAAAACGAGCAACTTGGAAAGATGAAAGAGCAGCTTCTATGCGTTTTATTGCTCGTTCTTATACAGCACTAGAGCGTTTTGAAGAAGCTAGAATGTGGTTAGATAAAGCAATAGAAGAAGCTCCATATTTAAGAGATGCTTATATTGAAAGAGCGCTATTAGAGTATCAATTAGAAAATTGGAAATTGATAGAAGAATATTGTAGGAAAGCTTTGGAAATTAAAACACATCAAAAAAGTTACATCAATGAACCTTTTAGTTGGAATCATACCGTTTATGATTTATTATCTTTAAGTTATTATTATCAAGGAAACTATGAGAAAGCTTTAGAATCCATCAATCAAGCAATAGAACTTTGTCCTAATGATGAACGATTACTAAACAATAAAAAATTGATAGAAACTCAAATATAAATTTGAGTTTTTTCTTGGAATAAGAAAACTTATATTGTATAATAAACTTAGAAAGTAGGGAACAAAATGGAGAAAGATTTTTGTGAAATCAATAAAAAAGGATGGAATGCGTTAGTGCAAAATAAAATAAGAGACTATCAAAGTAACGATTGGGATGCTAGAAAATTAAAAGCAGCACCAACTACGTTAATTATAGTAGCACGTAAAAAGTAATATGAAGAAAAAAGCAAGTAGTGTTGTTTTATATTCCATAGCTATAGCGCTATTGATTACTTATATTGCACTTGATTTTTCTCCCAATTTTACATTATCTGAAGTTGGAAGATTAATATTCCTTTGTGGATGTGTTTTATTTCTTCATATGGGAGGAGTTCTACTATCTAAAAACATAGGAAGCAAAAAGCCATTGATAATCAATTTATGGATTTTTATGTTTCTATATGTCCTTTTATTTTTAACACTTACCTTGTTTGACCCTGCTTGGGGAAGAAATGGGGGAATCATTCCAAAATGGTCTACTGAATTATGGAATCATTATATCAATCATTCTTTCAATTTCATTCCTTTTAAAACAATATTTGAATATATTAATAACTTTGACAGTTTGCTTTCTACTAGAATCATATTCTTTAATTTAATTGGAAATTTTGTTTGTTTAATGCCGCTTGCTTTCTTTTTACCGCTTCTTTTTCCAAAACAAAAAAATTGGAAAGTATTTTTGGTTACAACTACTTTATTTGTGGTTATAATAGAAGTCTTGCAACTATTCACTTTATCTGGAAGCTGTGATATTGATGATGTCATATTAAATGTATTAGGTGCATTTACACTATATCAAATATTAAAAATTCCAACCCTTCAAAATGTAATTGAGAATATTTTTTTACTCAGAAAAAATAAAATCAATAAAAAATCACTTTTTAAAATAGCTGCTATATTTATATTTGTAATTCTCCTCTTATATTTTCTATTCCAATATCGAGAATTTCTTTATCAGAAAAACTTAAACAAATTAGAAAACAATCATATTCAAATTATAGATGAATCTTCTACCTGTGCTGATGCATTAGAACCCTTTTATGAAGATGAATTATATATTTATAACTTTAGTTGTATAAAAAGCGATTCTGTGTATATAAAGATAAATAATCAAAAATATTTGGTCAAAGAAATTCTAAAAAACAATCCAACGAAATATCCAATTACAATAGAAAGTTTAGAAAAAGCAGGACTAGAATTGATAAAAGAAAATAAATATGAAATGATTCCAATAGAAGAACGTGGAAATACTTATCAAATAATGATTGAAGAACCTAGTTTATTAGAAATAAAAACGTTCCATTTAAAACATAATGAAAATAAAACTTTGGAACTTCACTTTATTCCAAAGAAAGCAGGAAAAACGATAGTCAAAATAGAATTTTTTGATGAAAAACAAAATCAAATCATCAGTACCAAACGATATCAGTTGCTAATAAATGATGATTTAGAAGTATTATATGAAATGATAGAATGAGAAAGGAATAGAAGAATGGAAAATCCATGTTTGATAAAAGAACTTTAAAATTTGAAGATTACAATTAAAATTATCATTTTGATAATTTTTTTATTGACAAATGTTATATACTGTTATATATTTAGTATAACAGTTGGAGGTGGTATATGAAATTGATTATTTGCAATAGTAGTCCAATTCCGATTTATGAACAGATTAAAAATGCTATGATTGACCAAATTATGAGTGGAGAATTAAAAGAAGGAACACCACTTCCATCTATCCGAAATTTAGCTGTTGATATTAAGATTAGTGTTATGACAATTAAAAAAGCTTATGATGAACTAGAAAAAGATGGCTATATTATTTCTGTGCAAGGGAAGGGAACTTTTGTAGCACCAAAAAATATGGAACTTGCAAAAGAGCAAGCCAAAAAAGAAATAGAAGAACATATCTTAAAAGCAATTGAAATTAGAGAACGTTTTGGAATAGAAAAAAAAGAAGTTTATGACATACTAGAATTTTTAATGGAGAGTGAAATATGAAAAATGTAATAGAAATAAAAGATTTGGTAAAAAAATATGAAAAATTTGAACTTGGAAGAATCAATTTAGAAATTCCAAGCGGTTGTATCATTGGTCTCATTGGAGAAAATGGAGCTGGAAAAACAACTTTGATTAAATCTATTTTAAATATTATAAAGAAAGAACAAGGAAGTATTAAATTATTTGGACAAGAAATTGGAGATAGCAATCTCATTCAAGAAGAAATTGGAGTTGTTCTAGATAATTCCTTCTTTCCTGAATTGTTAACTGCCAAAGATATTAATTCTACCATGAAATCCATTTATTCAAAATGGGATGAAAAATTGTTTCAAAAATATATTCAAGATTTCAACTTACCATTTGATAAAGCAATTAAAACATTATCTAAAGGAATGAGAAAGAAACTTGAAATAGCAACAGCTCTTTCTCATCATCCAAAATTGCTGATATTGGATGAACCAACAAGTGGACTTGACCCAGTAGTAAGAAGTGAAGTATTGGACATCTTTTTAAATTTTATCAAGGATGAAGAGCATACTATTTTGTTATCCACTCATATTACAAGTGACTTAGAACATATTGCAGACCAAATTGTTTTTATTGACAAGGGAAAAATATTATTACATAAAGATAGAGATGAATTGTTAGAAGAATATGGAATTTTAAAATGTTCTTTAAATGAGTTTTCTATGATTATGCCAGAAGATATCATGCAATATAAGAAAAATAAATATGGATATGAAATTTTGATTGGTGATAGAAATAAATTGTCAAAAAAATATGCCAATTTTGTGATTGATAAAATTACATTAGAAGAACTTATGGTTTTGATGATAAAGGGGGAAAAATCATGTTAGGGTTTATAAAAAAAGATTTATTTTTAATTAAAGGCAATATGAAAGCAGTAGGTATTATGTTAGCTGTGTTAATTGGAATGGCCCTTTTTCAAGATATCAATTTAGCATTCTTACCATCTTTTATCAGTGTGGTATTATTTCTATCTACTTTTAGCTATGATGAATATAACAAATGGGATAGTTATGCTATAACGCTTCCAAATGGCAGAAAACATGTTGTAGGTGCCAAATATGTAACAACAATTATTTTACTATTGATTTCTGTAGCAATAGCGACAATTTTAGCCGTCGTGATAGGGAAGGTTAGAAATCAGTTGAACCTAGAAGAAATAGTTGGGACAATGGGAGGATGTATTTTTGCAGTTATTTTATTAATTTCTATTACGTATCCTATTATTTTTAAGTTTGGCAATGAAAAAGGTAGGATTGCAATGTTTGTAATTACATTTTTAGGAGTTTCATTATTCACAATTTTATTGAAATCAATAAATATTCCTAAAGATATGATTTCGTTTTTAGAACAATATGGTATAATTCTAATTATCATTGTATCTATTTTAATATTGATAGGTTCTTATATATTATCAAAGTATATTTATGAGAAAAAAGAGTTTTAGCGAAAAAGTGTGCTATAATGAACATGAGGTGTATTATGATAACAGTGGAAGAAACAGATATAAAAGATATTTTGAAAGTCCATCCCAATATTGTAGAATTTGATGACCCAAATGCTCCAGCATCTTTTTTCTTAGAAAGATATCAAAATGAGAAACATCTAGTGATTGCTGCTTATTTCAATCAAGAACCCATTGGGTATATGATTGGATATGAAAAAGAAGCAAATGGAAGCTTTTATTGTTGGTTAGCAGGAGTGGATTATCGTTACAGAAGAATTGGAGCTTTAACGAAAATGTTTGAATATTTCTTGGAATGGAGCAAAAAAGAAGGTTATCAAAAGGTAACTATAAAAACGAGAAATGATAAACGCGATATGCTTTTTTATTTAGTAAAAGCTGGTTGGAATTTTACAAGAATAGAAGAAAAAGAAAATATTTTAAATAATGAGATTTATTTAGTAAAAGAATTATAAATGTTAAGTTTGACATTTTTTCTTGTATCTTATTTTTGAATATGGTATAGTAAAAAAGGAAAAGAGGGTAAAACATGAGTGAAGAATTATTAAATTTACAATTTGAAATATTAAGTAGAAAAGTAGGAGATGCTGTATCTTGCAAAGTGTGGGAAGCAGGAAAAGAAACAATTTATGTTGGACAATTAATAGGAGTAGCACCTTTTGATACGATTAATCTTGATAATCAACTTATTCCCTTTGTAGGAACTACTCAAGCAATAGAAGAAATTACTTTAGATGGAACTGATAGAACACTTTATACTAATCCAAAAGTAAAAGGATACCAAGGATTTACTGCAAAAGATATTATGGGGTTAGTAAATGCTCAGAGAGAATTTCTTGGAAGAAGTATTATTATGGACGGAATGGAAAAAAGAGATGAAGAAAGAAGACATAGATAGTTTTCTTTTTTTGTAAACTTTTGTATGTTGAAAACTGGAAGTATGTTATAATAAAAGTAACAAATAATAAAGGAGGCTTTTATGGATTTAAAAAAATTATTTGGTTATGAAGGTAAGAATGTAGTGATTACTGGTTCTGCTTCTGGTATGAGTAAAGCAGCAACTGAATTATTGATAGAATTAGGAGCAAATGTGTATGCTATTGATATCAATCCTGTTTGTTTACCAGTTACAAAGTCATGGCAAGCAGATTTAAGTAAAAAGGAAGAAATTGATAGAGTTATTAATGAGCTCCCAGATAAGATTGATGCTTTATTTTTATGTCACGGAATTGCGTTTTTTCCTGGAAAAGAATTGTTAGTGCAAAAGGTAAATTTCTATGGTCAAAAGTATATGACAGAAAAGTTATTAGGACGAATTCGTGACCATGGTTCTGTAACTTACATTTCATCAGTAGGAGGATTTGGATGGCAACAAGTTTATGAAAAATGTGTAGAGTTAATCAATTTACCTACATGGGAAGAAGCGATGAAATGGTATGAAGAACATCCAGAACTAATTGCAAGCGCATATGTATTTGCAAAGCAATGTTTGCAATCTTATGTTATTTATAAATGTATGAGTAAAGAATTTATTGATAGAAAAATTCGTTTGAATGCCATTAATCCTGGAGATACAACGACAGGGTTAACAGAGGACTTTAATCGTTCTACCAGTCCAAAAGGAGACTTAAAAGAAGGGGAAGAAATGATATCTAACATTTTCTTAAAAAGCTGGAATGGTTATGCAGCTTCTCCAGAAGATATGGGATATCCAATGGTAGTCATTGGCAGCGATATTTGTTCTTATATGTCAGGACAATTAGTTTATATTGATTATGGATTAACATCTTCTTGGACAAGCGGAGCATTACTGTCAGCACAAAACAAAACGATTGAAGAATTGTCTGGAGAAGCAAACCACTAGAAAGGACTAGCATTCGCTATCCTTTTTTTGCTATAATAAAGATGTAACATAGATATGGAGGGTTATATGAGAAATGTTGGAACAGTTGTAAGAGGGATTCGTACCCCAATCATTAAGGAAGGAATGGATTTGGCGTCTGTTGTAGTTACTTCATTATTAGAAGCAAGTAAAACAGAAAATTTTGAATTTCGAAATCGCGATATTGTTGGAATTACAGAGGCAGTAGTAGCAATCAGTGATGGAAATTATGCTAATGTAGAGGATGTAGCAACAGATATAAAAGAAAAATATCCAAGTGGGCATGTTGGAGTTGTATTTCCTATTTTAAGTAGAAATCGTTTTTCTTTGATTTTGAAAGGAATCGCCAGAGGAAGTAAAAAAGTAACAATACTGTTAAGCTATCCAGCAGATGAAGTTGGGAACCATTTGTTTGATGAGGAACTATTAGAAGATTATGGAATAAATCCATATATAGATGTACTAGATGAAACAAGTTATTTAGAAAAATTTGGTTCTATTGTTCATCCTTTTACTGGAATTAATTATGTAGATTTTTATAGAGAGTTAGTAGAAAAAGAAGGAGCAGAAGTAGATTTTGTTTTCTCAAATCATGCAGATGCGATTCTTGATTATACAAAAGATGTTCTGGCATGTGATATTCATACAAGAAAAACAACAAAGCGTTTATTAGAAAAAAAAGGCGCAAATGTATATGGATTAGATGACATTTTAAAGGAATCAATTCAAGGAAGTGGATTTAATCCTAATTATGGGCTTTTGGGATCCAATAAATCAACAGAAGAAAGATTAAAATTATTTCCAAAAAGCGGACAAGAGTTGGTAGAAAAAATTCAAAAAGAGTTGAGAGAGAAGACTGGAAAAGAAATAGAAGTTATGGTATATGGAGATGGAGCTTTTAAAGACCCAGTTGGAAAGATTTGGGAACTTGCTGACCCAGTGGTATCTCCTGCTTATACAAAAGGTTTAGAAGGAACTCCAAATGAAATTAAGTTAAAATATGTTTCAGATAATGTATATGCAGATTTAAAAGGTGATGAATTGAAAGCCTCTATTTGTAAAACAATTAAAGAAAAGGAAGCAAATTTAAAAGGGAAAATGGTAACACAAGGAACAACACCAAGAAGATATACAGATTTGATAGGTTCTCTTTGTGATTTAACTTCTGGAAGTGGAGATAAAGGAACACCAGTAGTCTTTATTCAAGGATATTTTGATAGTTTAGCTGATGAATAAAAATATAATAAAAAAAGCCTTTCGTTAGGCTTTTTAATTTTATAATGGTGTCCTCTTAGGGATTCGAACCCTAGACCCACTGATTAAGAGTCAGTTGCTCTACCAACTGAGCTAAGAAGACAAATCAATAACAAATTCATTATAACATTTTTTGATTTTAATTTCAACCTATTTTTTGATAAAAAAACACATATTACTATGTGTTTTCTATAATTCACTTCTATAGTGAATTGGGTACTTCCTTTGTCCAGGAAGGGAGTACAAGTCTCTTAATTGACTCTGTAGGGGAGTGGACTTGTGTTTGCTTCCAGGACATATTCATTATAGCATATTCTAGACTAAGAAGTAAACAATTATTTTATAATTATTAAAAAAACTATTGAAAAAGTAGTTTCTATATAGTATAATTGATAATGAATTTAGGGTGTATGAAGTTTTTATGAAAAATTATTGCAAAAAGTATTGCCAAAAAGCATAAAATAGGTTATACTGTAATAGTCTTATTTATTTATGGGCTTGTAGCTCAGCTGGTTAGAGCGCACGCCTGATAAGCGTGAGGTCGATGGTTCAAGTCCATT
>JAAWNF010000049.1 GCA_022798795.1 Bacilli bacterium | reverse complement strand
TTCCACTTCTATTATGATAGATACATTAATTGGAAAAACAATAGAAGATGCTAAAAAAATTATTATGAATTTTGGAAATATGATAGATGAAAAGGAATATAGTGAAGAAGTGTTAGAACAAGCGATTGTGTATGATGATATTGGAAAACAGCCAAACCGAAAAAAATGTGCTTTACTTGGTTGGTGGGGAATGGAAAAAGTATTAGAACAAATTGATAAAACCTTATAAAAAGGTTTTTTGTATATAAAAAAGGAACAATTTTTGTTCCTAAGCAGCATTTTTCACAAGGGTTTTTGGTTTCTGATTAGAGAGTTGAATTAATATTTCAGCTTTATTTTGTATTGGTGAAGAAATTTGTTCCATTAATTCTTTTTCCTCTTTATAACATGCAAGAAGCATTAAAGAATCTTTCAAATTTGGTTCATTCCATATTTGATTTTGAAACATTCTAGGTAAAAAGTTTGTTTTTGTAGAAAGAATTTCCATGAACCTTTTTTTATCTTGTTCTTGAAGTGATTCATATTCTTTCACCTGTTTTAATATTTGTGATTTTGCAGTTTTAATTTTATTTTTTGCTTGTAAAATTTTATTTCTATGATAAGTTGTTTGTTTTTTTATTCTTTTAATTAATGATTTTACTTGATATTCATTCATAGTTGTAATATCTTGGTCTTTAATCCCTAATGTAGAAAGAGCATCATTACGTTTGTAGCTATTTAAAACAGCTTCTAAAAATGCTTGTTCTCTTTTTTTTCTAAATGGCAAAATTTTATCAATTGCTCCAAAAATTCCTTTTCTTGTCAATCGATTTGCAAGTTTTTGCATTTTTAAGTCAGAACTTACTTTTTCTTTATGCTTTAACAAAAATTCAAATGATAATGGTTTTTGCCTATTTATTTTATAAGAATGAAGTTCTTTTAATGTTTCAAAGTTATAATCTTGACTGGCTCTAGAAATAGCACTTTCAACTTTTTCTTCATGGAAAGAAAGTTGTGTTTCATCAAAGCTTAATTGCGTGTAAGAGACAGAATCAGAAAATCCAATTCCATATAATGCTTGTTTTTTTCTTTCATATTCAAAATTTTGACTTTGTAGTTTAAGTAAAGCATTCATTCCCTCAAAATCCTGTATAATAACCTCTTTTAGGTATTCTAATGTCATTATTTTTGGTTGATGAATAAAATGTTCAAGTTGTTCTAAGCCAAATATTTTTATTAAAAATGCTTGTGTATTTTCTTTAGAATATCCATATCGTTCTTGTAATTCTTGTAAGTCAGATTTAGACATATTTGTAATTGCAATTAGTAAAGGTAAATCAGCAATTTTTTGTAAATATTCTATTTTCTTTTTTATGAATTCTTTTTCTAGAGCTGAGATTGATGGATTAGTTAATTTTGTTTTTAATATTTGAATTCGATTTGTTACTATAGAAAAATATTGTTTGGATGTATTCATAAAAATCCCCCTTGTAAATTTAATTGTTTATTATACATGAAATTTTTAAAATTGCAAATTTTATATAAAAAAATTCAATATTGGAATTTTTATCTATAGAAATATAATTTTAAAATATTTTGCTTTCCTATTCAATTTGTTTTATAATAGAAATATGGTGATAAAATGGCAAAAGGGTTAAATAAAGCAGTTATAAAAGAAATTTCAAGATTAAAAGAAGAACCAAAATGGATGACTGATTTTCGATTAAAAGCATATGAAATGTTTGAAAATTTTTCAAATCCTATTTTTGGTCCTGAATTAAAACTTGATTTTAATGAAATTAATTATTTTAAAAGAATTAGTGATAGAGTAAGTGCTCAATGGGAAAATGTTCCAAAAGATGCAAAAGAAACTTTTCAAAAATTAGGTTTAATTGATGCTGAGAAGAAATATTTGGGAGGAATTGGGGCACAATATGAAAGTGAAGTTGTATATCATCATATGTTGGAAGAACTTGTAGAAAAAAATGTTATATTTTGTGATACAGATACAGCGTTAAAGAAATATCCAGAGTTGTTTAAAAAATATTTTAACAATTTGGTAAAATATGATGAAAATAAATATACAGCTTTAAATGGGGCAGTATGGAGTGGTGGAACTTTTATTTATGTACCGCCACATACAAAAATAGATAGACCATTACAAAGTTATTTTCGAATTAATAGTAAAAATATGGGACAGTTTGAAAGAACGATTATTATAGTTGATGAAGGTAGTGAACTACACTATATGGAAGGATGTACAGCGCCAACTTATACAACGGACTCTTTACATGCTGCAGTTGTCGAAATATATGTTGGAAAAAATGCAAAGTGTAGATATACAACCATTCAAAATTGGGCTAATAATATTTATAATTTAGTTACTAAAAGGGCAATAGTAGAAGAACAAGGATTAATGGAATGGATAGATGGAAATATCGGCTCTAAAATAAATATGAAATATCCTAGTTGTGTTTTGATTGGTCCTTATGCCAAAGGAAATTGTATTTCTATTGCAGTAGCAACAGAGGGTCAAATACAGGATGCAGGTGCTAAAATGATTCATTTAGCGCCTTATACTACAAGCAATATTATTAGTAAATCAATAGCAGGAAAGGGTGGAAATGCAACATATCGTGGAACTGTTAAATTGTCAAAAAAAGCAGAGTTCTCAAAAAGCGTTATAAAATGTGATACCATTATATTAGATGAATTTTCAAAAAGTGATACGATTCCTACAAATATTGTTGAGAATACTACATCTCTTTTGGAGCATGAAGCTAGTGTTTCAAAAATAGACCAAGAACAATTATTTTATCTAATGAGTAGAGGATTGTCAGAGGAAAAAGCGAAAGAACTTTTGATTATGGGATTTATAGACCGTTTTAGAGAGGAACTTCCTATGGAATATGCAGTAGAATTGAATGCTTTATTAAAAAACTATTTTTAAATTGCGAAAATTGTGTTATAATGTAGATAATAAGGAGGAAAGAAGAATGAAGATGAAGAAGTTTTTAATCGTATCGGTTGCAGTCCTATCTTTATTTATGGTTGGTTGTGGAAAGAAGAAAGAAGAAAAAAAACCAAATACAAAATCTCCACAAGAAATAGCTATGGAGAAATATGCAAAAGATTATTATATTAAATTTATGAATAAATATTTAACAACCCCAACTGTATCAATTGAAGCTTTAAAGAAAACGAATGCTGAAAAATATACAGATTATGATTTAAGTGATTTGGACAAATGTAAAGACTCTTCTTATACTGAATTAGTACTTGAAGAAGGAACAAATGAGATAAAAGGATTTGTACATCATTTAGAATGTAACTAAAAAACTTATAAATCTGGTAAATGAAATATATGATATTTATAAAATTTGCTTAACAGATTTAAAATAATTGAAATTATAAAAAAACAGAAATGTAAAATGATTCATTTGCATTTCTTTTTTTTATGATTTATAGTGTAACCCGAAGGAGGAAAAAATTATGTTAAATCAAACTGTATTAGTAGGAAGGTTGGTGCGTGACCCAGAGCTTCATGAAACAGATAATGGGAGAAAAGTTACAAATATTACTTTAGCTGTTCCAAGAAGTTATAAAAATTTAAATGGAGAGTATGACACCGATTTTATTTCATGTGTGTTATGGAAAGGTGTTGCAGAAAGCACTGTAGAGTATTGTAAGCGTGGAGATTTGATTGGAGTAAAAGGACGAATTCAGTCTAGAAATATTGAATTAGAGGATGAGTCTAAAAAGCAAGTAGTAGAAGTTGTAGCTGAAAAAGTAACTTTTTTATCTAGTAAACGTATAGAAGAATCAGAATAATATCTGGTTTTCTTTGAAATTTTTAGTTAAAAACTCTATTTCTTTTTTTTAAATTCATGTATAATGAAAATGGTGAATCATATGAATATAGTGGAGATTATTAACAAAAAAAGAGAAAAACAACAATTGACAAAAGAAGAAATTTTTTATGTTATAAATGATTATGTAGCTGGAAAGATTGAAGATTATCAAATGAGTTCTTTATTAATGGCCATTTGTTTAAATGGCATGAATGAAGATGAAGTGTTGTTTTTAACTGATGCAATGTATCATAGTGGTGAATCCTTGGATTTATCAAAAATATCAGGAATAAAAGTAGATAAACATTCAACTGGAGGGGTTGGAGATAAAACAACCCTTATTTTAGGTCCTTTGGTTGCTTCAACGGGTGTAAAAATAGCCAAAATGAGTGGTAGAGGATTAGGTCATACTGGAGGAACGATTGATAAGTTAGAATCAATTCCAGGATTTCAAACAGCCATGTCATTAGAATCATTTGAACAACAAGTAAATGATATTCATTTTGCACTTGTTGGACAAATGGGAAATTTAGTTCCAGCAGATAAAAAAATATATGCTTTAAGGGATGTAACAGGGACTGTAGATTCCATTCCTTTAATAGCGTCTAGTATTATGAGTAAAAAATTAGCGAGTGGGGCAGATAAAATAGTGATTGATGTAAAGGTAGGAGAAGGAGCTTTAGTAAGGACATTAGAAGAGGCAAGAACATTGGCGAATTTAATGGTGCATATTGGAAAAAATGCGAATAAAGAAGTGATATGTGTTCTTTCTAATATGGATGAGCCATTGGGAACGCACATAGGAAATTCTTTAGAAGTGGAAGAAGCGATTGAATTTTTAAAAGGAATTTATGAAAAAGATGTTTATGAGCTTGTTATGACCTTAGGAACTTTGATGGTTCAAATGGGTTTACAAATCTCAGAAAAAGAGGCAAAAAATTTATTAATAAAAAATTTAGAAAATGGAAAAGGGTATCAGAAATTCGAGGAATTTATTTCTAGACAAGGGGGAAATCTAGAGAGATTAGAAAAAGCACAAAAAGTATTTTCTGTTAAAAGTGTAAAATCAGGATATATCAATCAAATTCATACTTTGAAATTAGGAGAAATTGTAAGGGCAATTGGTGCAGGAAGATATCAAAAAGAAGACTCTATTGATTATGGTGTTGGAATAGTCTTGAGTAAAAAAGTAGGAGATTTTGTTTTAGAGAATGAAGAATTGTTAAAAATATATGTTCATGAAAAAGATATGGAAATAGGAAGAATATTAGAGTGTTTTGAGATTGATGTGCATTATAAAGAACCAACACCTCTTATTTATGAAATTATAAAATGATAATGACAGTTTTAGCGTTTTTTGCTACCTGTATAGCAATTGTCGTTTATACGATTTATTCATTTCGATGGTTTGCGCTTATTATTTTATTTTTGTTAGCTTTTATTATTTATATAAAAGTAAGAAGGGAAATAAAGAAATATGGACCAAAATCTATTTTTAGAGCTTTTCGTAAATATCCAACAGAAAATGAACAATTGAATTTGGTAAAAAATGTTTTAATTTCTAAGATAAAAGTGGATTTATTATTTGAATTAGAATCTGCCTTTTTCATCGCTGTTACCAAAAGTGGAATTTATATTATTAAGGTATTGAATGCAGAAGGAAAAATATCTGGAAATACTTATGATGCTAAGTTAGTGTTAAAAGGCGAAAGAACTCAATTGATTTCAAATTTTTTTATAGAACTAGACAATATAGAAAAAGATATTAAAAATAAGGTGAAAAATATTATTGTTCAAAAAATGATTGTGAAAAAAGGAGTTTGTTTTCTGGATATCTCTTATTCAAAGTCGTATTTGATATTTGGAATGCATAACTTTTATTATGAGCTTCAGAAATTGCAAAGAAAAAAATGTTATACAGAAGAAGTGATACATGAACTTGATTTAATGCTATCTGATTATTTGTCAAATAATGTCAAATTGAAATGGAAAGCTTGCACCAAACAAGATTCTAAGTTACAATCAAAATAGGAGGGATGATACAATGATTTATCCATCAATTGATAAACTATTAAATCAAGTTGGTTCTAAATATTTGCTTGTTAATATTGTATCAAAGAGAGCCAAAGAGATGAAAGAAACAGAACATTATCAAATGAAAGATAATGAATATGTTTCTAAGAAAGAAATTGGTAAAGCATTAGAAGAAGTTTCAAAAGACTTAATACATATGAAATAGGTATTAAGTCTTTTGTAAAAGGAGAATTTATGTTTGATTTTCATTATGATTTATTGACAAAACTTTATATTAGTTATTTGAATCAAGATTTTTGTGAAATAAGAGAAATATGCAAAGCTTTTCGCAAGGATAATGTATTTTCTGTAGTTGCCAATTTATGTTTTGAAACTGTGGAGGAAATGAAAAAGGAATATCATCCGAATTATTGGAATCCAAATGTTGGAATTCTAGAAATGTTTTATATTGCGACAAATTTGGTTTCTCGTTTTGTTTCTCCAGAAGTAGATGTTATTTATAGTATAGAAGGATGCGATTATGTTGAATTAGAAGATTTGCCTATATTATATCAGATGGGATTGCGTTCCATTATTCCAGTATGGAACCATCAGAATCAATATGGTTCTGGTAATCGAACGAATACTGGACTTACAGAAAAAGGAAAACAACTAATTGAGTTAGCAATTACTTTAGGAATAGCAATTGATTTATCTCATGCTAATGAAGAAACATTTGATGGAATAATTGAAGTTATTGAAAAAATGAAAAAAAGCAATAAAGAAGTAATTTTTTTTGCCTCTCATTCTAATGTTAAGACATTATGTGATGTTCCAAGAAATTTGACGGAACAACAATTATTGGCAATTCAGAGATTGGGTGGTAAAGTAGGTCTTTTCTCAAATCGGAACTTTGTGTTAAGAGATGCTTTACAAAATGGTATTCAAATAGAGCAATTAAAACATGCTTATTTAGAACAAATTCGTTATGTAGAAAAATTGTTTGGGGGATTGGATTCCATTGTTTTAAGTACAGATGATATGGGATGGGTCGCAAGTTCCTCTAATGACCCGGAATTTGCTTTGCTATCAATCTATCCTTATTCACAAATTGTTCAAAATCTTTCTCAAACGTTATCAAAAGTTTACGACGAAGAGGAAATAAAAAAATTGTTATATAAGAATGGAATTCAATTATTTAATAAAAGGGATGTTATAAGAAAATGAAAATTATATTGATTAAAAAGATAGGAAAGAATAGATATGAAATTCTTTTAGAGAATGAAAAAATTAAAACTTATGATACTGTAATGTTAAAATATCAAATTGCTTTAAAAAAGGAATTATCCGAGGAGCTAGTAGAACAGATAAAAGAAGAAACAGAAAAAGCAGAAATTTATGAAAAAGTAATTCAATTTTTAAATAAAAAATTAAGAAGTGAAAAAGAAGTACGAGATTTTTTAAAAAAGCAAGAAGTAGAAGAAGTAGAAGAACTGATTGAGAGATTAAAAAGTCAGGGTTTTTTTCATGAAGACATTTATATTGAAGCGTATATTCATGACCGTTTTTCTTTTACTATAGATGGTCCTAATAAAATAAGGGAAGATTTATTGAAGCAAAATTTTCCTTTTGAAAAAGTAGAGAAGGCAATACAAAAAATAGATAAAAAGGAAGTAAAAAATAAGTTATCAAAATTTATAGATAAAAAAATGAATTTGAATCATAAGTATTCTGAGAAATATTGTAAACAAAAAATATTGGAGCAAGCACAATTATTAGGTTATTCTAAAGAATTAATAGAAAGTATATTAGAAGAATATAAACTAGACCATAGTGTAATATTAGAGCAAGAAGCTAGAAAATTGTATCAAAGGTATAGTACCAAAAAATCAGGAAAAGAATTAATATTTTTTTTGAAGCAAAAATTATATCAAAAGCAATATCCAATGGAGGATATTTATAATATTTTAGAAAAATTAAGTAGGGAGTATCATATATGAATTTTGAATATTTTGATTTATTGGATGAAAATGGAAATATGACTGGAGTAATTAAGGAAAGAAGTTTGGTTCATAAGGATGGAGATTGGCATAAAGCTGTTCATATTTGGATTATAAATGAGAAAGGAGAAATTTTACTACAACGTAGATGTGCAACAAAAGATAGTGACCCTAATATGCTGGATATTTCTTGTGCAGGACATTTATCGTCTGGAGATAGTTCATTGGAAGGTGCTTTGCGAGAATTGAAAGAGGAATTAAATTTAGTAGTAAGCTCAGATGAGTTAAAGTTTATTAAGACATTACAAAGAAGTTGGAAAAATAATTTTGGATTTATAGATAATGAATATGATGATTTATATGTTTTAAAGATAGATAAAACAATAGAAAATATGGTTTTCCAAAAAGAAGAAATTTCAGAGATTATCTTTGTTCCATATAAAAAGTTTAAAGAAATGGTCATAAGAAGACAGAAGGATATGGTAATGTATGATGATGAGTTTGAAATTTTATTTCCTATCTTTGATAGAGAATTTGATAATAAAAATACTAGAAATTAATCTAGTATTTTTATTATTTTTCTAATTCTTTAATTGTGTTTTTATAAATTTTTTCAATTGTAGAATCTTCTATTTTTAAATTATATTTTTTACGTATTTTAACCCATGCT
>JAAWNF010000048.1 GCA_022798795.1 Bacilli bacterium | reverse complement strand
ATAAATGTGTTCTTTCAATTAACATTTTAAGGTATTTATCGCTTTTTGTATACACTATTGGTGTCACATCTATTGTAACGCTACAATTTAGAATAGGAAAGTTCCTATTTTTTCTTTTGTTTTTAATTCATTTATGATAAAATTAAAAAAGGTGATGATAAAATGGAACAAATGACAAGAAGTGAACTTCGAGTAAAAATTATGACAATTTTGTATCAAATCAATATTTATGCAAAAAATAAAATTGACTATCAAGTAGAACATGTTATAAAAGATGCTTTGGAAATAGAGAATGAATTTGTAAAAGATGTTGTATATGGAGTCATTACTTATCAAAATGAAATCGATAATATTGTGAATCATTATTTGAATGGATGGACAATAGACCGTTTAGGAAATACAGACCAAGCCATTTTAAGAATTGGTATTTATGAGCTATTATATACATCAACTCCAGAAATTGTTGCCATCAATGAAGCAATCGAATTAGCTAAGTCTTATAGTGATGATGAAGTTCGCAAAATGATCAATGCAGTGTTAGACAACGTTTATCATGATAAGGAGAACAAGAATGAACCAAGATAAGTATTTAACAGTAAGTGCTGTTACAAAATACTTGAAATTTAAATTTGATACAGATGAACATTTAAGGACTGTATTTTTAAAAGGGGAAATTTCTAATTTTAAGGCACATACAACTGGTCATTTTTATTTTTCTTTGAAAGATGAAGGTAGTAAAATTAATGCTATTATGTTTAGTACAAATGCTAAAAAGTTAACGTTTGTGCCATCAGAAGGAATGAAGGTTTTGGTAACGGGACGAATTAGTGTTTATGAAGCAACAGGAGGATATCAAGTCTATGTAGAGCAAATGGAACAAGATGGATTGGGTAACTTATATATTGCTTTTGAAAAATTAAAACAGGATTTAGCAAAAGAAGGATTATTTGACCCTGCCCATAAAAAACCTATTCCTAAAATTCCAACTCGGATTGGAATCGTGACAGCACCAACAGGAGCTGCAATCAAAGACATTTTATCAACAATAAAAAGAAGATTTCCAATTTGTGAAACGATTTTATTTCCAGCCTTAGTTCAGGGAGAAAATGCAGCTAGTGATATTGCTGCCAAAATAGATATGGCCTCTCATTATGAATTAGATACTTTGATTGTTGGAAGAGGAGGAGGTTCTATTGAAGATTTATGGCCTTTTAATGAAGAAATTGTTGCTAGAGCAATTTATTATTCTCCGATTCCTGTTATTAGTGCAGTAGGGCATGAGATAGATTATACAATTAGTGATTTTGTTTCCGACTTAAGGGCACCTACCCCAACTGGAGCAGCAGAAATAGCGGTTCCTAATATGATAGATTTATTAAATCATCTTGAACAATTAAAAATTCGTTTGAAAGAAAGCATTTTAAAAAAAATAAATTACAATTGTTTGTATTTAGATAGTTTAAAAAATTCTTATGTTTTAAAAACACCAATGGTAATGTATGAAAATAAAAAGCAAAAAATAGATTTGATGCATTCTAAATTAAATTCTTTGGTATTGTATCAGTTAGAAATATCAAAAAAAAATTTGGAACATATTAAGAATAATCATATTTTATTAAAACCACAAACTATCTATGAATCCTATCAAAAAAGTTTAAACCAAATAATAGAAAAATTAGAACTTGTAAATCCACTCAGTGTTTTAAAAAGAGGTTATACATTGACATATCAAAATGGGCATTTAATAAAAAATGCTTCTGATATAAAAGAAGAACTATTAGAATTGAAATTTCATGATGGAACTGTAACTGTAAAGAAAGTACAAAAGGAGGAATAATATGGCAGAAAAAGAAAAAAAATTTGAAGAAAAAATAAAAGAATTAGAGACAATTATTAATGAACTTGAAAACGGAAATACTGATTTAGAAGATTCTATCAATAAATATACCAAAGCAATGAAGCTTGTAAAAGAATGTGATGAAAAATTAAAATCAATTGAAGAACAGGTAAATAAAATTGTTTTAGAAAATGGAGAATTAGAATCGTTTGAAATAGAATCATAGTTGTTTAAAAATACCAAAATGGTATTTTTTTGTATTCATAATTAAATTCATTTTTTTCATAATAAAAATGTAGTCTGTAGAGTGAAGGAGAGATTTCAAATGTTTTTTAAAAAATTTAAAAAATCATTCCTTTTACTTCTTCTTTCATTATTTATCATACCAACAAATGTTTTGGCTTATTCAGATTATTTAATTGCTGGGGGAGAAAATATTGGAATAGAAATTCATTCCAAAGGTGTGATGATTGTAGGATTATATCAAGTAGAAAGTAAATATCCAGCAACAGAAGCTGGCCTTAAGGTTGGAGATATCATAACGACAATTGGTGGTGAAACAGTTTCATCAGTGGAGGAAATGGTAAAGAAAATAAGTGCAAATAAAAAGGAAGGAACTATTCAGATTGGCTATTTGAGAGAAAATGCACAAAAGGAAACAAGCTTAAAGTTATATAAAGATGAAACAGGTGTTTATAAGACAGGTCTTTATGTTAAAGATAGTATTACTGGTATTGGGACATTGACATTTATAGACCCAGAAAGTAATGTTTTTGGTGCGCTAGGACACGAGATTATTGAAAAATCAACAGGTAGAATTTTAGAAATCAAAGATGGAAAAATTTTTGAGTCAAATGTTACTAGTATTACACCAAGTAAAGATGGAGTTCCTGGAGAAAAAAATGCAGAATTTCATTATGAAAAAGTTAATGGTACAATTAGTGAGAATACGACAAAAGGAATTTTTGGAACTTACACAGGAGAATTTGATGGAAGAACAAAATATAAGGTTGCAAAACCAGATGAAATAAAGAAAGGAACTGCTAAAATATTAACCGTGCTAGAAGACCAAACAATTAAGGAATATACGATATCTATTACCAAGATTGATAAAAATACAAAGCAAAAAACGAAAAATATAGTATTTGAAATTACTGACCAAGAATTGTTACAAAAAACAGGTGGTATTGTTCAAGGAATGAGTGGTTCTCCAATCATACAAGATGACTTTATTATCGGAGCAGTAACACATGTTGTGGTTGATAATCCACAAAAAGGGTATGGTATTTTTATTACAAATATGTTAGAGGAAGCAGAAGACTAAGAAGCATTTTAGCTTCTTTTTACTTGTTAAAAAATGAGATTTATATTATAATATTACCCAGGAAGTGAAAGTTTATGTTAAAAGAATTTAAAGAATTTATTTCAAGAGGAAATGTTCTTGATATGGCAGTTGGAGTTATTATTGGAGGAGCATTTGGTAAGATTGTAACATCTGTTGTAAATGATTTGTTGATGCCATTAATTGGTATTGTATTAGGTGGTTTAGATTTTTCTAATTTATCATTTGAAATTGGCTCAGCAAAAATTTTATATGGTTCTTTTATTCAAAATGTAGTAGATTTTTTGATTGTAGCAGCTTGTATATTTATTCTTATGAAAATTATCAATAAGTTTACTCATAAAGAAAAGAAAAAGGAGGAGAAAACTGCTCCAGTAAAGCCAGTTGATATCGTGTTGTTAGAAGAAATTAGAGATTTATTAAAAGAAACAAAGAAAGCAAAGAAAACAGCGAAATAATCGCTGTTTTTTATATAAATAGTAAAGAAGAAATATACATTGCTATAGTCGCAATTAATAAAAGAATAACTCCAATTTTTTTAAAATTAATATTTATAGATTTTTTTGATTTTTTCTTTTCTTTGGCCATAAAATCACCTCATATAGGTATTATAATATAAATTTTCAATTTTTGGAATATCTTTTTTTTGATTTCATAAACTTAACTGAGGTGGAATCTATGAAGAAAGAAATGGACAAGTTAAAAAGTAAAATTAAAACAAGTAAAAAGTTCACCATATTTTTAGCTGTATTATTATTAGTAGGAGTTATATCTGGCACTTTATTTATTACCATATTATCTTCCACGGATAAGTCTTTGGTTAGGGAATATTTAAATTCTTATATGTCAAGTATAGAGAAAGATAAAATAAATTATTTGCCTCTTTTTTGCAATTCTTTTTTTAAAGAGTTTTTAGTAGCTGGCGTTATTTGGTTACTTGGAATTTCTATTGTTGGAATTCCTGCAATTTTATTTCTATTTTTTAAAGAAGCATTTGTGTTGGGATTTTCAATAGGTAGTTTGTTATTTGTTTATAAAGGAAGAGGTTTGTTATATGCATTATTTTATATCTTTCCCTGTCAAATTTTAAATGTGATTGCATATGGGCTATTATTGACATATGCCCTTTCAGTTTCAATGAAGATGATAGAAGCAGTTTTTAAACATAAAACTTTAGATTTTAAAACAATTATGAGTAAATATTCAAAAATATTAGGGATTGTGTTGTTATTATTTCTGGTAAGTTCGTTGTTAGAAACTTTTTTACTTCCAAACATTTTAAAGTGGATATTATCATTTTTTAAATAAGTAGTAAATGGAAAAAATTAATGATATAATATGTTTGGTGAGTTTTATGAAAAAAGTTGTCATTGGAATGAGTGGTGGAGTAGATAGCAGTGTAGCAGCCATTTTATTAAAACAACAAGGTTATGAAGTTATTGGCTTATTTATGAGAAATTGGGATGCTGCTTTAAATAATGATATTTTAGGAAATCCAACTTTAGAGGAACACATTTGTCCTCAAGAACAGGATTATAATGATGCTTTAAAAGTATGTGAACAAATTGGAATCCCATTACAACGTATTGATTTTGTAAAGGAATATTGGGATTATGTATTTACTTATTTTCTAGAAGAGTTGAAGCTGGGAAGAACTCCAAATCCAGATATCATGTGTAACAAATATATTAAGTTTGATATGTTTGTGAAAGAAGCAGAAAAGTTTGGGGCAGATTATATTGCTACTGGTCATTATGCCAGAATTTTAGATGGGAAACTAATGAAAGCAGTTGACCATAATAAAGACCAAACATACTTTTTGTCTCAATTATCAAAAAAGCAACTTTCAAATGTTTTGTTTCCAATCGGAGAATTGGAAAAAAGAGATGTTCGTAAGATTGCTGATGAGTTTGGATTAATAACTGCTGCTAAAAAAGATTCTACAGGAATATGTTTCATTGGGGAACGTAATTTTACTAAGTTTCTAGAAAATTATTTACCAAATATTCCAGGAGATATTATAGATATTGAAACAAATAAAGTAATAGGAAAACATATTGGATTAATGTATTATACAATCGGACAACGGAAAGGGCTTCATTTAGGCGGAAATCATGATAGAGTGTTTGTAGTTGGAAAAGATTTATCAAAAAAGGTTTTGTATGTGGCACATGGAGATGATAATTCGTATCTGATTAGTGACAGTGCAATTATAGATACTGTGAATTGGATAGGTGAAGAAAGACCAAAGAACTGTCTAGCTAAGTTTCGTTATCGTCAGCCAGATAATTCAGTAGAAATGGAATATCTTGATGAAAATCATATTTTGGTTAAGTACTCGCAAGGAATAAAAGCAGTTACTCCAGGACAAGCATGTGTTTTTTATAATGAAAAAGGGGAATGTCTTGGTGGTGGACTTATTAAAGAAGTAAGAAAAAATGGAGACAAACTTTGGTATTTATAAAGTAGGGGAGGTGATTGTCACTTTCTCTACTCTTTTTTGATTTTTATACTTTTTGTTTACACTTGACATTTGACACAAAAGTGATAAAATGATAATAGGAGGGTTGATATAATGAACAGATTAAATGAAATCTTGCATGAATTAGGAATATCAAAAGTAAAATTAGCTAAATTCTTAGGAGTTTCCAGACAAATGATTTATAATTATTTGGAGTTAGATGATATCAATAAATGGCCAAAAGACAAAAAAGTGTTATTATTGAATTTACTTGGAATTAAATCTCCAGAAGAATTAGAGAATATAAAAGTAGACACAGACTATATTATGGATGTAGAAGCTCGAATCAACAATTTATTTGAAAGTACGCAAAAAAATATTGCAAATGAGACAAATTCTATTTATAATGGATTAAATAAAAGACAAAAAGAAGTTATGGTAAACATTGTTGATTTGATGAAAGAACGCTTGGAAGATGATAAAGATGATGAAGCATATTATACTTTTAAATATTTGTACCATTTTCTACAGTCTTTAGATACCTCAAAAGAATTAAAATATGTTTTAGCATATGTTGCTAAAGCAACAGGATTTGTAAAACCATTAGAGTTTGTATTTGAAGAAAATGAACAATTTATTTTTGAAAGTATCTTGTTCTCTGCTTTCACGTTATATAATGGGGGAGGGGCTTCTAAAACTAAAATAGCAGAAACTCATAGACGTTTTGTAGCTCAAATTGAACATAAAAATGAAGAAAGAATGAGTCGTACTTTAGAATTAAATACAATTAAAGTTCAGGCTTTAAAAGAACTTGGATATACAGAAATTAATGAAAAAAATGCAGCAGAAATATTTGAAAAAATTGCTGAAATTCAGTCAAGAAAAGTTGGGCAATAAATACTACATTTGGTAGTATTTTTTTATGTTACTTCCCCTACTTTATTTTTTAAGTTTTAATAGTAGAGTAGTAGGTTAATTTTAACGCCAAAAACGATTAGCAGATGATAGATTATAAAGTGAAAACGCTTAAAATGAAGTTATATAAAATAATAATTTCAGTATAATTATTGATATTTCTTTTCAATATAATATAAACATTTAGTTTGAAAAATGTTGTTGTTTAAGTGGTTGTTATATATATTATTAAATAATATACATTATAATATACGTTATTTATCAATTAGCTTTTTATATTTTTAACAACGCATCTAACTTTCTATAATGTATATGGTGTAGTATGAATATTGATTGTTTTTTTAATGAAAAATGTAACGTATCTGATTATGAGTGTACTTTTGTTTATGATAATGAAAAAATACTTGCTGATTCTTGCTTTTCGAATTTGCGTGGTTATAGTTATTGTGAAAAAGACGGAGCGGTATATCATAATGTTGAATACAATTGTATTGAAATAAAGAAAAGAGAAGTAGAAGGTTTAGGAATTGCACGTATTTTTTCAATTTTACTTATGTTTTTTTTAATAAATTTTCTTTTTCTTTTTCTAATTAAAAAAATATTCTTTAAAATAAGATATGGTAAATAGATTAATTTTTTTGGGGGATTTGTAAATGAAAAAGATTGGATTTATATTAATAATAGTAGTTAGTCTGTGTAGTGGCTGTACTATTGGAAATAAGGAAGTTGTTGATGTAACTTATACATTTAATAAAGCGATATGTAAAATCGGTGGAGAGTATCAAGAAATAGAATTAAAAAAATGGACAGATTATGAAGGGGAACAGGTACAAATTTGGGATAAGAAAGGAAAGTATTATCTTCTATCTAGTGTTAATTGTACTTTGATTAGTGAATAAAAATAAGATGTGTATTATAAATGTTAAAAAAGAAAGTGAGTAGATTTTGTAATGAAAGTTTTATATGTAATATGTATTAAAGAAAGAAAAAATAAAAGTAAATTTAATGAGTATATTTTATGTACAGCTACTAGTTTAGCTGTAGCTGATAATATAGTTGATGTATTAAATGAATGTTTGAGTAAAGATTATGAAATTTTTTGGCAAAAAGAGTTTGTTGAATTTTGAAAGAGATGTAATTGAAGAAAGTGAGGTGTAATTAATGAATAAATATAAGTTGTTTATTAGAAAATATAATTTTATGAAAAAAGATTATGAAGTAATCGAAAGAGTAGTAGTAACTAATGATATATATATCATGAAATTGGTTATATCTACTGTACAACAATATGGAATATCAAAAGGATTGATTATCAATTATTAGAATAAAAGGAAGTATAATTCCTTTTTTCTTATTTTAAATTACAAAATAAGGCTATTACATTTTGCACGTATGTGGAAAATGTTTTCCCCATGATAGACTTATTTTGTAATAATATTATTATAAAATATCAAAAATAATATTTAAGAAAGTTAAGACTAACTTTCTTAAATACTTTTCTTTGTTATTTAAAATTTCAAAATTATACTTAGATTATTTGTTCTTTTTATGCCGAGAAAACTTTTCATTTTAGGTAAGTGTGATAAGCTTGTTGTAGCGAAACTGTTAACTTCTTCGCATAAAAAAATATTTTGGTAGTGAACAATGATAACTATTTTTTATGCCGTGAAAGTTCTTGTTTTTTTTATTCATATCGTAAACCTTCTCTCTAATTCTATATTTGGAACGAAGTGATAAAAAATCGAAAACTTTGATAAAAAAAACAAGAAACCATGGAATAAATACTAAATATAATTAAGGAACAAAAAAACACGAAAATTTTCCGTCTCTAGAAAATTTTCACGTAGCATAGCACTAAATCAATATTTTTTTATACTAGCCCGATATTAATAACAGTTCGCCCCTACAGTTGTATCACACTTTAGGACCCTGGAATGAAAAGTTTTCTCGGCATAAAAAGAACAAATAATCTAAGTAT